>JADGAU010000084.1 GCA_015231865.1 Gammaproteobacteria bacterium
AAAACTGAAAACTGAAAACTGAAAACTGAAAACTGAAAACTGAAAACTGAAAACTGAAAACTGAAAACTGAAAACTTAACACTTAGAACTTAACATTAACAACAAAAAGGTGTCTCATGTCTGACAACACAGTAGATCCACAGCAATATACCATAAAAAATGAACCATACTACGAACCGGTAGCTGATGAAGTTGAACTTTATGAAGCCGCCTATAATGCCCGCATGCCAATGATGCTTAAAGGTCCGACTGGTTGTGGTAAATCACGTTTTGTAGAATATATGGCGTATAAATTACAACGTCCTTTGATTACCGTAGCCTGTAATGAAGATATGACCGCATCAGATTTGGTTGGTCGCTTTTTACTCGATAAAGATGGGACTAAATGGCAGGATGGTCCCTTAACGACCGCTGCGCGTATGGGCGCTATGTGTTATCTTGATGAAGTTGTCGAAGCACGTCAGGATACAACCGTCGTTATCCACCCGTTAACTGATCACCGCCGTACTTTGCCTTTAGATAAAAAAGGTGAGTTAGTTGAAGCACATCCGGATTTTCAGTTAGTGATTTCTTATAACCCGGGCTATCAAAGTTTAATGAAAGATTTAAAACAATCAACTAAACAGCGTTTTGGTGGTTTAGATTTTGATTATCCAGTTGAAGAAACTGAAGTTCAAATTGTGTCCAAGGAATCAGGTGTTGATAAAGAAACAGCTAGTAAACTGGTACAAATAGCACATCGTGCACGTAATTTAAAAGGCCATGGTTTAGATGAAGGTATTTCTACTCGTTTATTGGTTTATGCAGGTCAGTTAATTAGCAAGGGTGTGATTCCTCAAGCAGCTTGTAGAATGACGATGGTAACACCGTTGACGGATGATCCTGATATGCGTGATACGCTGGATGCCGCAGTGCAGACATTTTTTGGGTAAAAATTTCCAATAGGGTCGGAGTCAATAGACTTCGTCAGAATAATTAAACTTTGGGTTTAATTAATTTGCCGGATTAACCGGTTGCTTAATGAGTCATTTGACTCCGACCCTGTTCAGGATTACCGGTATAAATCATTTTAAGTAGAGTATATTATGTCAGTAAAACTCGAAGATTACGATGAGTTTCTGCAGGACATCCCTGCAGTAAAAGATGTATTGGATGGGACTTTCCACGAAGCTGCACGAATCATGTCGCCTACAGGTCTAGAGACCTATATGGATGGCGCTAAAGCCATGTGTAAGTTAGGTCGTGGTCATGATCTCGTCATTACCTATCTTCAGGAAATGCCTTTAGTAGCAAAAGAGTGTGGTGAAGACATTATTGACGACTGTATTTCAGCGGCAATGAAATTATCTTCAATGACCTCTGGTGAAGTCATTTCTTTATTATTTAGTAGTCTGCCGACAGCTTCACGTAATTTGGGTGACGCTCAATTATTACGGGGTTATCTAACTTTTATACACCAGTTGGCATCAACGGCAGCACGTGGTTTACGCCCTATGCTAAGCCATATTGATGAGCTTACCTCAAAACTAACCTTAAGTGGCTTGCGTCGCTGGGCAAATTTTGGTGCTCAGGCCTATCGTCGTGATTTTTCGAATTTAACGGCTTATTTCAACTTAGAATCAGCCGATTCTAAAGCAATGCTGCAAAAGGAAAGACGTGGTGTTTTATTTATTAAAGTACAACGTAAATTAAACTTCTATTTACGTGCTTTATGGGGTAGAGATTTTTTCTTACGTCCTACTGGTGCAGACTATACTGATTTTAGACCCTATATCGAGCATAGAGTTTTACATATGCCGGATGCAGTAGATGATGCTGGAGAGGGCGATAAGAAAGTTGCTGGATTAGAATTATATCGTGCGACTGCAGCGCACATGGCAGCACACATGTGTTATTCAACAGCACCTATTTCGGCGGAACAACTCAGCCCTGCACAAATGTTTTTTATTGCATTTATGGAAGATGCACGTATTGAATATAAAGCCAGTCAAGACTTTCCTGGACTTAAGAAACTGTGGATGTCTTTATTAAAAATAGCGGACGATAATGAAGAAATTGAGCATGAAACCATGCTTACTTTAGAACATATAGCCTTAATGCTATTAGACAATACGGTAAAATCAAATGATAAGCCAATCAGCGATTTTATTGGCAGGTTTCATCAGCAAATTGAAGAAAAACAGGATGACAATCAATTTTCATGGCATATGGGCATGGAACTGTTCCATCTTTTTGCAGAGAAAAAAGCCGTACCCAGTTTAAGAATTTTAGAACGCATCAGAATTCCTTATCGTGATGATAATCGCTATGTTTGGGAATTTGAAGAATTTGATATGAATGCTGAATTTGAATATGTATCAGCAAGTCAGCGACAAGTTAGACGTCAGGTTAGCGTAATTGAAATGGCTAATGAAGTTGACTGTGAATTGGCCGGGGATGATGCTCAGGAAATCTGGACTTGTTCCACCAATATGCGTCCCTATGAAGATGACTTAACCGATGAACAGGTTAGCTTTAATGATATGTGGGGTAAGGAACCCATATCAGATCCCTACCATTACCATGAATGGGACTACCAGATACAATTACATCGACCTGATTGGGCAACGGTATATGAAAGACGTCAACCAAAGGGAAGAGCAGAAGATATTGATGATATTATTACTGCCTATAGACCGGTTGCACACAGAATTAAACAGATTATCGACTTACTAACACCTGAAGGTGTACAGCGTCAACGTGGACTGGAAGATGGCGATGAAGTTGATATTAATGCCGCTGTTGATGCCATGATCTCAATTCGTATGGGAGAGCAGCCAAACCCAAGAATTACCATGCGTAATGTCTTAAAAAATAGAGATTTATCGGTTGTAGTATTAATGGATTTATCAGAATCCACGAATGAGCCGATGAATGGTTCAGACAAAACAGTTTTAGAACTCACCAGAGAAGCCGCAACATTGGTCGCTACGGCCATTAACGGAATTGGCGATCCATTTGCATTACATGGTTTTGCTTCAGATGGTCGACATGATGTTCAATATTACCGTTTTAAAGATTTTAATCAGCATATCGATGATGATGTCAAAGCTCGTTTAGCGGGTATGAAAGGTGGCTTATCAACTCGCATGGGTGCTGCTTTACGTCATTCAGGCCAGCATCTGTTAAAACAGCCAGAAAGAAGAAAGTTAATTTTATTAGTAACGGATGGTGAACCGGCCGATATTGATGAGCGCGATCCTCAACATCTTCGTCATGATACTAAAAAAGCAGTAGAAGAGTTGTATAGTACGGGAGTACTAACCTATTGTTTAACGCTTGATCCAAATGCAGACAATTATGTTAAGCGCATTTTTGGTGAAAACAACTATACGATTATTGATAATGTTGATCGCTTACCGGAAAAATTACCAACATTGTTCGCAAGTTTGACTGGTTAGGCCTATATTTTATAAAATAAAAGCATCTCATCTCATCTCATCTCATATACAAATATCCCGAATATAGTTTTAATCAACCATGTTCGGGATATTAAGGTCTGCTGATCTTTCAGATTGAAAGATCAGCAGCCCCCCTGGTAAAAAAAACAATAGGAAAGCTTTAAGCTGACACATAGATAACAATTTACCGGCCGAACAAGGTTTATAAATGATATTAGCCAGGTAGAAATTAGCTGTTAGTCAAATCTAAGTCGGAATATGAATTGACTGATCATCCTTTGTCAGAGGAAGGTATACTCTAAATTGACTGCCTTTGCCAACTGTACTGTCAACTTTAATGTCCCCTTTCATAGCTGTAATTATTTGTTTTGTAACGGTTAAGCCAATTCCTGAGCCTTCAATGTTGCCATTTTTAAAGTTTAACCGTTCAAATGGTTCAAAAATAAGTGCCAACTGCTCTTTAGCAATGCCCGGACCGGTATCTGTTATACTGATTATGACCTGATGTTCACTAGAGTAATCAATGCCAATATCCACAGTACCATTATGTTTATTATATTTGACAGCATTAGATAATAAATTTAGAAAAACTTGCCGTAAGCGAAGTTTATCTGCAGCCACCAATAAATTAATATCCGTTTTATTATAGTGAATTGATATGGATTTATCTAAGGAAAGTGCATTTTTAATTTGTGAAATACTTTCCTGTAATACTTCACAAAGTAATACAGGTTCAATCGATAAATTAAGCTGTTCTGATTCGATTTTAGATAAATCCAGAACCTGATTGACAAGTTCTAATAAGTGATAACCAGCACTCAGAATTTCTTTAATATTATCGATGTTTTTCCCTTCGGAATCATTAATCTGCATTAATTGAGAAAAGCCAAGAATAGCATTTAAGGGCGTTCTTAGTTCATGACTCATACTCGACAAAAATTGTGATTTAGCAAGGTTCGCTTTTTCTGCTTCTTCCTTTGCAATTTGCAATTCATTTGTTCGGATTACCACTTGTTGTTCGAGTTTAGATTGTGCGAATAATAAATCTTCTTCTCTATCATGGAGTGTATGTGCGGTTAACGTTAAAACGTCAGCAATATGCCTTAATTCTTTTTCACGAATATGGGGCGCGGGTATTTGGTAATTGCCTAATTTGATATGATCGGCATAATCAATTATTTTATTTATTGAGCGGTTGGTAAATGTGCGGTGATAAAAAACTGCAATCGTTAAGGAAAAAAGTGCGGCCAGAACAAAAACAATAATAGAAACAAACTTGACTTGTTGAATTTCTTTATTAACTAAGTTTTGTGGCAGTGCATAAATTAGAAATACTTGATTTTGCTTCTGACTTTCATTCATTTGTTGATTTTGAAAAGTTAAGTAATGGGAAGAAAGTAAATAATTTTTATAATAGGTAAGTTTATGGCTCATATTATTATTATGATGTAATTTTAAAGGAGTGGGAGAAGGTAAACTTTGAGTGGATAATGATATAGGGTTTCGTCCCAGATAGCGGCCACTTTCTGATAATAAGAGCTTAAATCCATCGTTAAACAGGTTGTTTTGGCTTAACAGGCTGGTACCAATATTCTTACTTAATTGAATATAGCCAATCACTTCATTTTTCTTATTGTCATAAGTTTTTTCAAGTCGTAAACTATACCTTAAATGAAAGCCTTCAATATCTTCAATATATTCCAGAGAATCAGTTACATCTGTTTTAATCGATTGGTAGGCTTTCCAATAAACCGTTTCAAGAGAGTATTTAAAAGAGGGGGTATTATTGGGTAAAAAGGAAATAATTTCTGGATTGCCAGCATCATAACTTAGGAGTCCATACTTTTTATCTTTATCACTATTATCGGCATAGGCCATTAAATAACCATCTTTGTTATAAATCCGAGCATGATGAAATTGTGTAATACGTATAAAATCATAAATTTTGAGAGCTAACTTCTTTTTCTCGTCATCATAAATTAATTTTTGATAATTTACAGGACTTGCATAGCTTGAAATAAAATCAATTTTTGCCAATAATTTTTTATCTTTAACAAAACTCTGTGAGCTAAACTTGAGATCATCTTCCAGGTTCGACAAGTAGTTTTTTGCATTAATAATATAGGAACTAAACTCTTTTTCAGTTTTGGTATTAAATTGCTCATTGATTAATAAATCAAGGGCTATCCACAGTATTGAAAGACTGATAGCCAGGGATAAGACAATGATTGTCAGTATATTGCTTTGTAGAGAAGAAAATAATTTCATTGTACTAAAAGTTTAAAAGTTTAAAAGTTTAAAAGTTTAAAAGTTTAAAAGATGGGGTCTATCTGATGGACGTTTTCTTTAGTAATCGCTTCAGATTTTACAATGGTTTCTTTTTGATAGGGTTTTTTATTCAGGATTTTTATGACAACTTCAGATGCTTCTTGTGCGCATGTAGGATATAAAAAGGAAGCATATTGCTCATCATTGATAATGGCATCTTTAGCTTCATTAATATAATCAATACCGACGATAAGTTTTGACTTTACATTGATGCCGGCATGCTTTAAAGCCATCCTGGCGCCACTGGCCATGCTATCGCTATGAGCATAAATGGCATCAAAGTCAATTTTTTTGGCGATAATTTCATTGATGGCGATAATAGCATCTGATCTCAAGTAATTACCGTTTTTGATAGCTGTAATTTTTATGTCAGGGTAGTGGTTTTTAATGGTATCAATAAAGCCTTGTTTTCTTTTAATTGCGGTAGAAGCGGTTGGGATCCCGGTCAACATGACAATATTTCCGCTATTACCCATTTTTTTTGCTAATACGTGTGCTGCTTCAGAGGCAATTTTATAATCATCAGGCCTGATGATTGCGGTAAATTTTTCCGAATTAATGGTTCTGGTGACTAACACGACCGGTGTTTTAGAAACTATCTCTTCAACGATGGGGGTCATCATTGCGGCATTTCTTGGACTGGTAATAATTACATCCACATTTTGGTGATAAAAATTTTTGACATCAACAAATTGTTGTGCCGCATCGCCATCAGCATTGGAGTAAATAAAATCAATATTGGGATATTGGCTAAAAGCTTTTTGAAATTGTTTGACTTGAGCTAAACGCCAGTCATTGGATAAGGTATCCTGGGCAAATGCAACAGTATAGCGTTGTTGACTTGTCTGTTCATTGGCATGGGCAATAGTAAGAGACAGAAAAACTATTAAAATTATTATCGATTGAAACGGTAACATGGCAGTTATCCTCTAAATGGGGTGATTTAACAGAACATTTTGATTACTGATATAGTTTAAATAAATCTTGATAGACAATATCTTGCACAGAGAGGTTTCGGGAAATACCCCCCCTTTGAGATTGAGTACTCATCATTAGTTGAAAACTCTTTTCTAACATATCGGGTAATTTTGTCACAATATCTGCTTGAGAGTAGTCAACTATTTTTATACCCTGTAAATCCTTTTGTAAATTAACTTCTTTCAACTCAGTAATTTGTTGTAGTATTTTTGTCGCCTTTTCAGGGTTCTTTAGATAATATTGATAAGCTTTATTCCATCCTTTCAAAATGATCTTAATTTGTTCAAAATGTGATGCGATGATGGGCTCATCAATGACTAAAATATCCAGAATTTCATCTTCCATTAAACCACTATGAAAAACGGTGTTTGGTGCATAGCTTAATAGCGTATTCAAATGGGGAGAATAACTGACGACAGCAGCAATCTCATCATTAATTAAAGCTTGTTTCATTTTATCAATATGCATGTATTTGATAATATAATCCTTGGATAACAGCTGATGTTGAGTTAGTGCCCGACTAAGCATATAGCTTCCAATTGAGTTTTGTTCAACAGCGATGGGTTTATTTTTTAAATCATTTAAATGCAGGTAGTCCTTTTTGGCTAAAATTTTATCAGCACCATTTGAAATATTAGTTATCATAATCACTTTAGGTTTTTTATGCTCATAGCTGATCGCGTCAACCATTTCATAGAGCGTTGAAAACATGCCATCGACATTGCCATCAATATAAGCCCGTTTCGAATCTGAAAGTGATGGGTAATGTATAAACTTAATAGAGGATGTCTTGTTTTGATTCAGATAGCCAAGTTTATCGGCAAGCAAGGCGAAAGAATAACCGGCCCAAGAGTTAATGGCTATTGTTAGCGGTTTAACTGAGTCGTCATTTTTACTGCAGGAAGAAGTGAAGAGTAAGAGTAGAATAATTAAAATTTTGGTTATTCGTGTTTTGTTAATCATTTAGCATATCCGTGATTACCTCGAGTTAAACCTGGAAAAAGTAAGTTTTTATTATATTCAGTCGTAGTGTATGCCGGACAAAGATATTTTTCAATCGAGATATATTTAACAGCCCAGTAGTATAATAAAATAATCGCAAATTATATGCTATAGGGAATATCTATTAAAATGATTGAAGTTTTTTTTAGGATATAAAGAAATAATTTGCTAACGAGCTATTTATTATTTTCTGACGGCTTTTAATTTTATTTTTGCCAATCGGGCAAAATAACCATTAGGATATTGATCAAGATAGGCTTGGTACATTTCTTCAGAAGGTGCTGAAATAACAGTTTGCCAGAAATCGCGTTCAACTTTTAGACTTTGATCATTTTTGGCCAGTTTTTGCATTGAATCTTTTGTAATACTTTTAAAGTAGAAATCGCCCAGGATGACACCTTCAATATAAGGTATTTGCATTTTTTTTGTCGTTTTACTAACAGAGATAGCAGTTTGCTTAAAAATATCTTCTATTTTTAGACCATTTTTAGACATATTCTTTAGTAGGTTTTCTGTAAATAATCCGTTATTACCTTTACCATCGGCTGCTACATTTCCCGGAGAAGTAGCATATAGCATCAGTGAGCCGGCTGGAGCTTCCATTTTCGCGAGACCTTTTGTTGTACTTCTCCAACTTCGTGCAAATGGATTGTTTCTACAAGCATCTAGAATAACCATATTAAGACCATTATCAGCAAATTCCATTTGAGATAAAATACGTCCAGCATCAACAGCTTCATAGGCTATATCAGCTTCACCTTCAATATTTGCACCGATAGGTACCAGATAGTTTTTGCCCTGTATCTGCAGGCCATGCCCAGCATAATAGAATAGACCGACAGTATTATCTCCTTTTAGTTTTTTTCCAAATTGGGATATTTCTTTATTCATCTTTCGCAAGTCCGCATTAATAAGACTGGTTACATTAAAGCCATATTGCTTAAGTGCTTTTGACATATCCTTAGCATCATTAACAGGGTTTCTAAGAGGGGCGTTTTGGTAGTCTGCATTGCCAATAACTAAAGCAACACGTGTCTGGCTAGCAGATTCATCAACTAACTCTTGAAATGTAATTTCCGGAAGAATAACTTTAGCTGCTGCAGGTGCTTTAGGTTTAGATTTTAATGCAGGAGTCGTATTCGGTAGTGGAGCAGAAGCAGAAGCTGAAGCAGTAGTTGTCGCAATAATTGTTTGCTTTCTATTTTGAGCAATTGTTTTTTTAGAAAAGTTAGCAAGCAATTGATTTATTTCATCCACTTTTTTTATAGCTTCATCTTGAGAGGGAATGATAGCGAGGACAGATTGATAGTTTTTTAGTGATTGATGGTATTGTTTTAAAGAGAATTGGAGCTTAGCTTTGGATAATAATAATTCAGGGTTATTGCCTAAAACAGCTAACGCATCATCACAGGCTTTGAGTGCTTTAAGTCCGGAAAATTTCTTGCATTTAAGAATATTAACTTTAACCTTGGCTTTTTTCTTGTTGACGATATCTTTTTCTTGTTGCAAAGCCTGGCGTTGTTTTTGCCATTCAGTTTCATCTAAAAAACTGGAAGCAATAGACAATCTTTTTTTAAGATATTTATTTTCAGGGAAAACCTTAAGGCCATTTTCATAAATGTCTTTGGCCTTTTGATAAGAATGTATACCTTCGAGTGATTTAGCTAAAACAATCGTTAATTTAAGGCTGTTCTGGTTTTCTTTAAGTGCCTGTCGGCAAAAAGGGATGTTATCACCATCTTTAAGATTATAACATTTATCAATGGCCTCATTTGCATAGCTGTATACAGAGATAAAGTATAGTGGAATAAAAAAAAGGTTGAAATAAACTGTCTGTCTAATAAGCTTCATATAATTCTTTTAGAGATTTATTTGCATCAGCATTATCTAAAAACTTCCAGATCCCGCTGGGTAGTCTGACTAGACCAAATAAAAAGCGTTCTTCTACCGGATGATAAGCAGGTACTTCATTATCTATCATTTTCTGAATTTGTTCTCTTAGCTGAACCATTCCTAATTCACCTTGAGTACTATCTCCATTTAAATTTAGCTGGACCAATGAATTTAATTCTTCTGCTAATATCAGTGCTTCGCCTAAATTATTGCTGGCCAGAATTTCATTGCCTAAGTCAGTTATTAAAGCATTTTTACTTAATAATTCATCTACATGTTTGGAAAAAATGATACTTTTATTGTTTATATTTTCAGAAGTATCTGGTGATGTCGCTGCATATTGAATGTGATCTCTAGCTTCAGATAAAGCCTTAGCAAAACCAAAACCAGTGCCACTTGATGCTTGGGCTAATTTGGGATCAATTGCATGTAAAACATGCTTCGCATTTTCTTTTGCAGATTGTAGCGTTTTACTTTGTAAAATTAGATCAGAGTATTCAGCAGCAACTTTGGCTTCTTTTTCGGCAATAATAAATAAGCCTTGTTTTCCAGGGGTTGTTTTCCAACCGGTCATCGCATGGCCAATATGGACATGAGAAATTTTTGGTGTTTGAGGTGTTTGGTTAGAAACACAAGCGGAAATAAAAATTGGGATTAAAAGAAGTACAAATCTAGAAAATAATAGTTTCATATTGATCCAGTGAAGATTAAGTGAGAATAAACTGTCGGTATTATTATCTATTATATGGACTGAAAATTTTATATGTCAATAGCTGTTTTAGTTACGGCTTTTCTTGTTTCAATAAGCTGTTTTAATCATATTGACTGACTTAACTGCAATGATACAATAGAAATTAATTTCAATAACTACAACGCATCAAAGACCTTATGCACAAAGAACAACTGATTTTTGTCCGCAATGAAACGATTAAATTACAACAGCGAACTTTACCGGCTGATTATTATAATCAAATTCATCTGCTTTTTGCTCAGGCAAAAGATAGCCAGGTTTTTATACCTATTCGCTCTATGCAATTCTTAGCTGTCATAGATAAAACTGAAGTTATGTTTGTTCATAGTGTTAGAAAGCAGTTTGTCTGCGTGTCATGGAATCATTTCAAGCCACAGGAGCGTGAAACCTTGACAGACGTCGTGTCATATCAGTGTGAAATATATGAACAGGAATATCTTGACGTTATGTTAAGACTGCATGGTGAATTTTTAAATGCGATACAATTGTTTAAAGAAAAACAACCAAACCCTAAGCCTTCAAAAGTGACTAGCTTATATAAATAAGTTTAATCACTAATAAGGGTATTTGCATGCATAATTATTGAGTAATAATTTCAGGCCCCATCATGGTATTAGGTAACCAGGTTGAAATTGCAGGTACATAGGTTACTAATATAAGAAATACAAACAAAATAGCTAACCATGGCGCTGCAGCTTTAACAACTCTGAGCATTGGCATTTTTGCAACACCGGATGTTACAAATAAGTTAAGTCCAACCGGTGGCGTAATCATTCCTATTTCCATATTAACCACCATAATAATTCCCAGGTGGATTGGGTCAATACCCAATGTTGTTGCTATCGGAAATACAAGCGGTGCGACAATAATTAATAAGCCCGAGGGCTCCATAAATTGACCGCCAATTAATAATAAAACATTGACCATCACTAAGAACATAATTGGGCCAAAACCTGCAGAAAGTAAAGCTTCGGTAATCATTTGTGGAATACGTTCTTCAGTTAAAACGTGTTTTAAAATAAGTGCATTGGCAATTATAAACAATAACATGATGGTCAATTTACCAGCTTCAAATAAGCTGTGTTTAGTGTCTTTATGCCAGAAAACAGATAAAGAACGCCATAAAATCATCATGCCGCCAGCACCTTTTTCTTTAAAAGGGCCCATATCCTTATAAACAAAATTAGCTATAAAGAAAGCATAAACAGCGGCGACTGCAGCAGCTTCTGTTGGTGTGAAAATGCCACCATAAATGCCGCCAAGAATAATCACAATCAGTAATAACCCCCAGGATGCATCTTTCGCTGAAATTAATACTTCTTTCCAACCTGCCCATGGCTGAGAAGGAAGATTTTTATAACGGGCTAATAAATAAATACCTAACATCAGCATACCACCAGCCATAAGGCCAGGAAATACACCGGCAAGAAACATTCTACCAACTGAAACATCAGTAGCCGCTGCATAGACAACCATCACGATTGATGGCGGTATTAAAATACCTAAGGTGCCAGCATTACAAATAACGCCTGCGGCAAAGTCTTTGGTGTATCCAACCTGTACCATGCCTGCGATAGCAATGGTTCCAATTGCAACAACGGTTGCAGGAGATGAACCTGATAAAGCGGCAAACATCATACAGGCAAATACTGAAGCCATTGCTAAACCGCCTCTAAATGAGCCAACCAGTGCAATTGCGAAGCGAATAATTCGATGAGCAACACCACCGGTAGACATAAATACGGATGCAAGAATAAAGAAAGGGATTGCCAGAAGGGTATAGTGACCTTCAAAAGCAGAAAATAGTGTTTGAGCAACAGATGCTAAGGAAGAATCTGAATGCGCCATTAAAAAGATAATACTGGATAAGCCTAATGATACTGCAATCGGAACACCGATTAACATAAAACCAATCACCATCAGGAATAATAATGTTATTGCCATTATTTTATCTCCTGTGGATGTTCTTCTTCATAATGTCTGGCTTCTTCCAGTTCTTCTTCAACTTCATGGGAAGAAATTAATTTATCAACTTTACCCGTGATAACATGCCAGCCTAATTGGAAAAAACGTAAGCTGAAAATTGCCATCCCCAAAGGTAAGGCAAAATAAGGAATAAAGCGAGGCAGTTTTTCATAACTTTCGCCTTCATTAACCCAGGTTTCAAGAAATCTTAAAGAGTCCAGCATAGGAATATCATCGGTTTCCAGCCATGCCCGTTCAGTGAAGAATGGGTACCAATAGTTCCAGGAACCAATTAATAATAAAATTGCATAAGTCAGACAAGCCGTTACCGCTAATAAAGCTAATACTTTTCTTTTTTTAGGTGAAACTGCTTGAATAACAACATCAACACCAATATGGATATGATGTTTAACCGCATAAGATGCTCCCATTAATACCAACCAGGCAAAAAGGAATACCGTTACTTCCAATGCCCATAAAATATTCTCATTAAAAACATAACGAGCGATAACATTAGCGAAAGTAATTAAAGTCATCAAACCCAAGCAAAGGGCGATAGATGTCTCTTCAATGTCATTAATTATTTCACCAAGTTTTTTAAGCAAAAGGATTTCTCGCAGTTATGTGTACATAATTCCCTTCCCCCTTCAGCCAAAAATTCGTCATACAAAGAGAAGGAAGAGATTGTATCGTGCTATTAAATTGGAATAGAGCCTAATTATTAGCCTTTAAAGCAGCATTCATCAAACCTTTACCAATATCTTTTTCAAACTTTTTCCATACGGGTTTCATTGCATCAACCCATTGTTGACGTTGAGTCGCTGTTAAAGTACGTACAGTGCTACCTGCCTTAATAATATTTTCACGGTTTTGGTTGTTAACCTTAGTCGATTCAGCATTACGAGCTTCAGTCACTTCTTTTAAAATCGTTGCTAACTGATTACGTACATCTTTAGGTAAATCATTCCACCACTTGTTAGAGGTAACAACTAAATAGTCCAGGATACCATGATTAGTTTCTGTCACACCGTCTTGAACTTCAAAGAACTTTTTACCATAGATATTGGACCAGGTATTTTCCTGTCCATCAATCACCTTAGTTTGCAAGCCACCATAAACTTCTTTAAAAGACATTTTTTGTGGACTTGCACCTAATTGTTCAAACTGAGCAACAAGTACGTCTGAAGCTTGCACACGGAATTTCAGATCTTTAGCATCAGAAGGCTTAATTAAAGGTTTGTTTGCAGACATTTGCTTCATGCCATTATGCCAAAATGCTAAACCTTTAAGACCTCTGCGTTTCATAGAGTTTTTAAGTTTGTCACCATCAGCAGAGTTTTGGAAACGATCGACAGCACTAACATCTTTGAAAACAAATGGTAAGTCAAAGATTCTGAATTTTTTTGTGAATTTTTCAAATTTGGATAATGAAGGAGCAGCTAATTGGACATCACCATTTAACAGGGCTTCCAGTACTTTTTTGTCATTATAAAGTGTTGAATTTGGGAAGACCTGCATACAAGCTTTTCCATTCATTTCTTTATTGACTCTTTTTTCCAGTAAAGATGCTGCAATTCCTTTAGGATGCTTATCGGTATTGGTGACATGACTGAATTTAATGACAATTTCACCTTTGTCACAATTCGCTAAGACGCTTGTGCTGGATAAAATAAGTAATGATGAAGCCGCAAGTGCAACACTGAGTTTATGCATGTAATTCCCCTATAATTATATGATGTTTGAAATCTGATAGTTTATTATTATCAAAGTATAGAACAGATTTCAATTTGCGATATATTCAACTGAATAATTATTTCCAATACTAAATTGTATGTTTTAGGATTTCAATGATTAATTATATAGTATTTATAAATTATTAAAAAAGATTATAAAAAGTTACAAGTGAATTAGAATGAAATTGCTGTATTAATAAATTACTTTAGGAAAT
>JADGAU010000085.1 GCA_015231865.1 Gammaproteobacteria bacterium
GTTCATCCATTAAATAATTGTAATCAGGTAATTGTAATACACTTAAATTACTTCGCAGTAATACTTCACAATCCAAGTTAGATAGCTGTTTAACAAGATATAAAAATTGAGGGTGTAATTCCGGTGCTCCTCCGGTTAAATCAACCTGTTTAATTTGATATTTTTTTACAAAAGTAATAACGTCTTCAAGTGTGTTTTCAGACATAACTTCGGTACGATAAGGACTAGCACCAACATGACAATGATTACATTGCAGATTACAACGATAGCCTAAATTAAGTTGTAAGGTTTTTAATTGATTTCTCTCAATAGAGGGAAAAGATATATTTTTAAGTAAGGGAAATGAATCAATCATAAGAATTGATATTTTTATTAAGATAAAAGTGAATGCTAACTATAATTTCCATTAATGTTTACTTGGAAATTATTAAAGAAATTTATGAAAACAGCAGTTTATATATATTAACTAACATTAATATATATACTTTGAAAACTTAAAGTAAACTAAGAAATTACAATCAAGAAGATTGAATATGCTCCAAACAAAACAACAGCGACACATGTAGAACAGATAGCAAATTCAAACAAACGATTGATTTTATTAAACATTAACACATCACCTATAGTAAATCTGATGTCTTATCATATTACTACGATATTGCTTTTTCAACTATTTTAGTAAAATAATTATGTTTTTTCTTAAATTCAAAAATCAGCTTTAAATTTATATTAAATTTACTTTTATATTAAAGGAGTTTAAGTGAGTTTTATAAATATTTTATAAAAGATCGAATATAAATTATAACGCTAATTAAGGAATAAAATTTTTATTAGCAAAAAAAAGTAAACACCGATTAGATGTTTACTTTTAAGTGTTATTATTTAAAAATATTTTTAAACTTTATCTAAAGCATCAAAAATCTTTTGTTTAATATCATCAACTGAGCCAACTCCTTCAATATGAGCATATACCGGAGCACCTTCTCCACCAGCTTTTGACCAGGATGAATAATAGTCAATTAATGGCGCAGTTTGATCATGATAAACATCAAGGCGTTTTTTAACCGTTGCTTCCTGATCATCTTCACGCTGAATCAAATCTTCGCCAGTTTGGTCATCTTTACCTTCAACTTTTGGTGGATTATAGATAACATGATAAGTACGACCAGAATCAAGATGGACACGACGTCCACTCATACGTTTAATAATTTCTTCATCAGCAACATCAATTTCAACAACACAATCTATTTGCACGCCATTATTCTTTAAAGCTTCTGCCTGAGCTAAAGTCCGTGGAAACCCGTCAAATAAGAAACCATTTTTACAATCATCTTGCGCCGTACGCTCATCAACCAAACCTAAAATAATTTCATCCGATACAAGACCTCCGGAATCCATCACTTTTTTTGCTTCAATTCCCAGAGGGGTCCCTGCCTTAACAGCCGCCCTTAACATATCACCAGTAGAGATCTGAGGGATATTGTATCTTTGTGTAATATTTGCCGCTTGAGTCCCTTTACCGGCACCTGGGCCACCTAATAGTATTACTCTCATTTTATCTTTCTCCTTTATTAATTCTTGATTTTTATATTATTTATTCTTACTTAATAAATATAAAGTGATTAGAAATATGGTTTTTCAGGCGCTTTCTGATACATTTCAACGCCTGACATAATTTCTTTCTTAGCTTCTTCTAAGCCAACCCAGCCTTTAATTTTTACCCATTTACCTGGCTCCAAATCTTTATAATGTTCAAAAAAATGGGCCATGGTATTTAATTGCGTATCAGGTAAATCTCTAAATGAACTAACCTTAGTATACATACCGGTTAATTTATCTATGGGCACAGCTAAAACTTTAGCATCTAATCCTGCCTCATCTTCCATTTGTAACATACCAATTGGACGACACTGAATAACTGAACCAAAATTTAAAGGTAAAGGTGTTAACACTAAGACATCAACCGCATCACCATCTTCAGATAATGTATGTGGAATATAACCATAATTACAGGGGTAATGCATTGCTGTACCCATAAAGCGATCGACGAACATAGCGCCCGTTTCTTTATCTACTTCATATTTAACCGGATCACTATGAGAAGGAATTTCAATAATCACATTAAATTCGTTTGGAACATCATTACCAGTGGTAACACGATCAAGATTCATTTATTGGCTCCTAAACTAAGAAATAATAACCAGGTAATTGTAGCATGGAAATAGTCTATTTATGGCAAGTTTAGATACACAAATTTAGATACGCAGATTTAGATTAAATTTATTATTATTTTGTTGTTTGTATTTAATAATTTCATAAGATATAATCAACGGTTTTTTTAATACTTACTATTGATATGTCTAATATAATGAACACCTATGGCCGTCTACCGGTTAGCTTTACCAAAGGTGAAGGTGCCTGGCTGTGGGATGAAAATGGTAATAAATACCTTGATGCATTAAGCGGTATTGCCGTCTGTGGTCTTGGTCATGCACACCCGACAGTTGCTAAAGCCATTTCAGAACAAGCTTCAACACTAATCCATACTTCAAATCTATATGGTATTCCCTTACAGGAAGAACTGGCTACAAAACTTTGTTCTCTTTCAGATATGGATAAGGTTTTTTTCTCCAATTCCGGGGCAGAAGCTAATGAAGCTGCAATAAAAATTGCACGATTATATGGCCATCAAAAGCAAATTGAATTACCAACTATTTTAGTTGCCCATAAAAGCTTCCATGGTAGAACACTAACAACTTTATCAGCTACTGGTAACCCAAAGGTTCAGGAAGGTTTTAGTCCACTTGTTCCCGGCTTTATTCATGTTAATTACAATCATATTGATGAATTATCAGAACAACTTAAAAGCAATTCAAATATTGTTGCCATTATGCTAGAACCTGTTCAAGGTGAAGGTGGTATTAATATACCAGATAATAATTTTCTTACTGAAATTCGTGAATTGTGTAATCAATTTGATCTACTAATGATTTTAGATGAAATTCAAACGGGTATCTGTCGCACCGGTAAATGGTTTGCTCATCAACATGAATCAATATCACCTGATATTATGACTTTAGCTAAAGGACTTGGAAATGGCGTACCTATTGGTGCTTGTTTGGCCAAAGGTAAAGCTGCTGAGATATTTACGCCAGGAACGCATGGTTCAACTTATGGTGGTAACCCATTAGTTTGTTCTGCTGCTTTAGCAACCATTGATGTTTTAGAACATAAAAATTTAGCTCAACGTGCAGCACAGCTAGGCCACTTTTTCTTAACTGAATTTACAAATAAATTACAGAACCAGTCATTAGTAAAAAATATTCGTGTAAAAGGGCTAATGATAGGGATCGAATTAAATAAACCTTGTACTGAGCTAGTGAAGCGAGCATTGGAACAAAAATTGTTAATTAATGTCACTGCTAATCAGGTCATCCGCTTATTACCCCCATTAATTATTTCAGATGATGAAGCTCAACAAATTGTTGATATCATTTGCCAGCTAATTCAAAACTTTGAACCAAGCTAGAGAAGTTCCCCTTTTCACCTAAATTAAATTTACCAGAGAATATTATGGCTGTCAGACATTTTTTAACGTTAATGGATTTATCCCGTCAGGAGCTAATCAACTTAACAAACCGTGCAATTGAGCTTAAACAAATGCAAAAGTCCGGAAAAGTTTATGAACCTTTAAAAAATAAAGTTCTCGGTATGATTTTTGAAAAATCTTCTACCCGAACCAGAGTTTCATTCGAAACCGGTATGATTCAATTTGGAGGAGGAGCTATATTTTTGTCACCAAGAGACAGTCAATTAGGTCGTGGTGAACCGATTGCTGATAGTGCGCGTGTTTTATCTCAAATGGTCGATATTATTATGATTCGTACCTTTGAACATGAAAAAATTGAGACCTTTGCAAAGTATTCTGATATTCCTATTATTAATGCTTTAACGGATCGTGCTCATCCCTGCCAATTATTAGCCGATATGCAATGCTTTCAGGAAAGACGTGGGCAAATACAAGGTAAAACATTTACCTGGGTTGGCGATGGTAATAATATGTGTTATTCCTATATCAATGCAGCTAGACAGTGGGACTTTAAGCTTAATATTGCTTGTCCTGAAGGATATGATCCAGATCCACAATTGATGCAGGAAGCATCTGATCATGTCGAAATCATTCGTGACCCAATAGCTGCAGCTAAAGGTTCTGATTGTATTGTCACCGATGTCTGGGCTTCAATGGGCCAGGAAGAAGAACAGCGTCAACGGGAAAAGGATTTTGCAAACTATCAGGTCAATGATACCGTTATGTCCCAGGCTAATAAGGATGCATTATTTATGCATTGCTTACCAGCTCATCGTGGTGAAGAAGTGAGTGCCAGTGTTATCGATGGGCCCCAAAGTGTTGTTTGGGATGAAGCGGGAAATCGTTTACATGCACAAAAAGCACTTTTAGAATTTTTATTAGTTAAAAGTTAAACCTTACATTTACCTCCTCCTTTATTCAAAGGGGGATTAATGCAGTATAGGGTCAGAGTCAAAATACGTTCAAAAGTAGCGCCACTACTTGTTACTTAATTATCAGTCATACTATAATTTTATTCATTATTTTTTTGACTCCGCCCCCCGCATTATTTATGAGGAGAGGTAATGCCTGATTTTATAGAACTCATCACTGTCTCCTTTTACATTAGTGCGCCAATTTTGGTCATTGCAGCAATTGGTCAATGGGTAATTCAATTTAAGCTAATTCCTAATCATCACCTAAATACATTACCAGCTTTACGCTGCATTATCTTCACCATTATTACCGCTTTTATACTTTCCATTATTATCTGGCTTATCTGGCCGTTTGATCCATCTTTGATTATGTATAATGATCGTATCAGTATACCTGCTTCAATTGCAGAATTTATTGCTATTCCTTTCTGGCTCAAACGTTGCGGATATTTTAATCGTGAAACAAATTGACTTGCTATCATTGGCTCAAAATCTGCCTCTCGAATTGAGCTATATTTTAATTGGCTTTTTAGTATTATTGTTATTTATTCTCTACCTGTTATACAAACAATATTCCCTGAACTCTCAATTCAAACAATTATTTTCAAGCTACACACAAAGCCATGTTCAACAGTTAACTCTACTGGATCAATTAAAAGAATCAACTGCGGTTGGGTTTGAAAAAAATAAAGGTGATATCCAGCAAGCGCTTGGCGAGGTTTTAAATAAAAACCAGTCAGAATTTATGAAACAACTCAGTGATACCCGCTTCAATTTATTAGAAACTCTGGCTCAACAGAATCAATCACAATTACAAAACCTGCATGAATTTAGAGACAAGTTTAGTGAGCATATTAACTTAACCGTTAAAAATAATACGGATAGCTTAACAAAAATGTTTAATGACCTGAGAGTCTCTAATGATCAACATATGAAAGAAATTAATGAGCGTGTTGAATCCAGACTAAAACAAGGCTTTAAAGAAACCAATACTATTTTTAATGATATTAGGGAGCGATTACAGCAAATTGATCATGCTCAACAAAGAATATCTGAGCTTTCAAGTAATGTTGTCAGCTTACAAAAGACTTTAGATAATAAAAGTGCTCGTGGTGCTTTTGGGGAAATTCAATTAAAAGACATTATCAGCGATATGCTACCAAAGAAGCACTATGCTTTTCAGGAATTACTTTCTAATGATAAAAGACCGGATTGTACCGTTTATTTACCTGAACCTACGGGTAAATTAATTATCGATTCTAAATTTCCTCTGGAAAACTTTCAAAAAACACAGCAAAAAGATATTTCAGATGTAGAAAAAAAGAATTATGAACGATTGTTTAAGCAAGATATTAAAAAGCATATTAAAGATATTTGTGAAAAATATATTATTCCCGGTGAAACTGCCGATGGTGCTGTTATGTTTATTCCATCAGAAGCTATATTTTCTGAAATTCATGCCTATCACCCCGATTTAGTACAACAAGCTCAACATAAACGAGTCTGGTTAACTTCACCTTCGACACTTATGGCGCTTTTAACAACAATTCGGGTCATTATAGCTGATGATGAACGTAGTCGACAGGCAAAGATTATTCACCAGCATTTAAGTGCCCTATCGTCCGAATTTGAACGTTTTAGACAAAGAATGAATGATCTAGGGAAACATATAAATCAAGCTAATGAAGACGTCAATAAAATTCAAATTAGTAGTCAAAAAATTACCAAAAAATTTGAACAAATTGAAACTGCAGAATTTGATAAGATAGATTAGAAGTCAGTTGTCAGTTGTCAGTTGTCAGTTGTCAGTTGTCAGTTGTCAGTTGTCAGTTGTCAGTTGTCAGTTTAATAAATTATTAATTATCCTTTTTTACTGTCAACTTCTCACTTTTCACTTTTCACTTTAAATTGCTTAATACTTGTTAATACTTGATTTACCCTTATATAATTTAAAAAAAATAAGGAGTTAATAATGCCCTACTATGTTTACCAACTTTCACCGACTGTTGCTAATTTAATCAAACCAATGGAACAATTAGCCGAATATGAAACGTATAAAGAAGCCAGAAACTTTGCTCGCAATAAAAGACAGGAAGGCACCACTGATGAAGGCGTGACTTATAAGGTTATTTATGCAGATAATACGCTAGATGCCGAAGAAAAATTAACCGAGTTCCGTGAACAACCAATTTTACTGGAATGGGAAAAGTAAGTAAGTTATGGATGAAACAGCCTTCAAGTTAACCTATCGAGAAGTCAATCATCAACGATGTATCTTTGAAAAGATGATATTACTTCGTTATGGCAGCTGTGAACAGGCTCAAAAATTGCTGCTTGCAGAACGGGAAGCGATGTCTTGTAATTCTCAGGAAGGCCAACAAAGATGTCAAAATTTTCTTAACCTATCCCGTCAAAGTGCAAGGTTCTCACTACAACTAACTAAAGCAGACTCACCCTTGCCCCATTCACAGGAATTAAAAGTTCAGGTTGGTAGTCTGTTTGGCTTACAGCAATTTATCCTTCATCAGGATACGACTCAAACGACTCTTCTTAATGATGATATGTTAAAGTTTGATCCTAAACAAACGCAACCAATCAATAATATTTACCGTGTTATTAGCGATGCTTTAAAACAGTTTGACTCTATTGGAAACTTCCCTTTTTCTGAAATGATTAAGGCCATCATGCACTTTAAAATTCCAACCAGAAGACGAAGTAAAAAGAAAAAATAAGCCCGTTTTAATTTCTAGTCTTTCTTGTTGGGAGAAGGATGAAATTGAATAACCTGAGCCTGCTTTTGAGCTTCTTTTTCATTACCTTCACTATCATGCTTTTCCTCATCAACGAAATGAGGCTGGAATGTAGGATGGCCTAGTTCTTCATTAATCTCACGTTCTCTTGCCGATATTAATCCTAAACATAGCTTTATATCTTCAACAGTCGACTCTGATAAAGGATGAACCATACCTTTTCCAGGAGTTGTATCTTTAATTACACTGGCTAAAGTTTTTCTCATTACAACGAGAACTTTTTGATCCTTGCTTAACTCTTCAAAATCCATAATCTCACCCTGTTTTCAATAATAATGAATATTTCGAAAAAACAAATTATAACATAGTTACCTTTCAAGTAAGTGATAATTATATCGATTTGACATTAGCAATTATGTCATCTGAGAAAATCATTTGACTCTCACATGATTAAACTATAAGGTGAATTTTTATAACCGGGGCTTGCTCATGATAAATTTTCTCATCCCAATTTTTATCCTATTAATATTTATACAAAATACTGTCTTTGCAGATACTTTGAATCAGTACTTAAATCATAACTCATATACAAATAGCTCAGCGAATGATGACGTAAAGAAGTTAGTCACAGATAGTCAATCAACAGAACGGATTACTCTATCTAAAAACTTAGAAAATTTTAATGAAATAGAATCAAAAATAAGTGCCAATATTGAAATTACCTTAAGTGACGAAAACAGCTGTGAAATTATTGGAAATAAAAACACATTAAAAAAGATTACTACTAACATACATCGAGTCAACAATAATACAAGACTAGTTATTGATAGTTCTTCGCCTTATTTAGCTTATCAATTTCTAAAAATTAAAATTCTAGTCAAGAATTTTTCTGCTTTAATTCAAAGTGGTGCAGGTAATATCACTATTAACAACTATCATGGAGAAATGCTTAAGGTCGTACTCTATGGAGTAGGAAATATTTTCGGCTATGGTCAAGTAAGAACTTTGCAAGCATTTATAGAAGGCTCGGGGATTATCTCATTCGAAAAACTAATTGCGAATCAAGTTTATGCCAGTATTTTAGGTTCTGGTGAAATAATGGTCCATTCAAGAAATAAAATGACTGCTGAAATTCACGGTAACGGCGAGATTATATACGCAGGAAAGCCAAATCATGTAGATCAAACAGTAACAGGAAATGGACAGATTATAAGGTTACATTAATTGTTAGAATTATTTACTAGTATGGGTAAACACACCATCAAAATCAATTGGCGGCTTATTAATATATTGTGTACAACGGTCAATATAAATTTTAATTAACTGGCTTTGTTCATTTATTAATAGTTCTTCAAACAACTTCAGAGACTCATCGAATTTGGCCTCATAATAGAGCGCTAAAGCATCATAATACAAATCTAAATTATGTTTCAACTGTCCCTCTGCAACGCCACGCCCTAAAACCTCATAAATGGCAATGCCCTCATGTTTACCTTTTACTCTAACTTTATCTAATTGCCTGATAATGTACTCATCCGTTAACTGAGCCTTAGTAAATTCAGATATAATCAAATGACAACCATAAGGTTTATTTAATCCTTCTAAACGAGAAGCAAGGTTAACAGCATCACCAATAATTGTATAATCTGAACGTCCCCTGGAGCCCATTTCACCAACTGTTGCTTTACCTGTATTAATACCAATACCAATATCTATTGTTAACTGATATTTGTCTTGTAAAATCAGATTGACATCATCCAGCATCTTTAACTGAGCTAATGCAGACTGTACCGCCATATCAGCATGATTTTTTACTTCATGAGGAGCATTCCAATATGCCATAACCGCGTCACCAATAAACTTATCAATGGTGCCTTTTTGCTGCATAATATTATCCACCATTGGTGTCATATACACATTTAATAAATCAATAAGTTTTGAGGGAGAGCCCAATGATTCAGAAATCTGAGTAAAGCCACGGATGTCACTAAAAAAAATAGACACATCCTTTTCTTGAGCAATTAAGATATCACTTTGCTCATTTTTTAAAATATCATCAACCACCGCTGAAGAAACTTTTTGGGCAAATTTATCTTTAATCAGCTTTCGTTGCTTATTAGCCAGGAAATAGTTAATTAATGTAGAACTAATGGTCAATAAAATAATACTAAGCAAAGGAAAAAGTATATTAAGAATAATACCTTGCTGAAATAACATGTAATTCATCAATTGATAAAATAGAACTAATGAAATTAATAAAATTACCACTGTCATTGATGCCGATAAGAAACTATATAAAACCGTAAAAATCACGGCTAAGAGAAGCATTGTAACCGCTGTAGCACCTTCGACCCAATCTGGTGATTGCAAATAATTTTGAAAAAGCATATTTTCTATTGCCGTCGCATGAACTTCAATTCCAGGTAAGGCATTATCAAATGGGCTAGCTCGTAAATCCAATAGGCCTACAGCAGTAGCACCAAATAAAACAACTTTATCTTTTATTTCGTTTTTATCAAAGTTATTGTTAAAAATATCTTTGGCACTGATATATTCAAAACTATTTTGAGGCCCTAAGAAGTTTAAAAATAAGCGTCCATTTCGATCGGTTGGAATAGAGAATGAGTCTTCTCCACTGATGAGTTCTAAGTTTGAGATTCCAGTTTCTTCATATAAAACATTAATGCTATCGATACCGGTTAATAAGCAATAAATTTCCATTGCTAAAGAGGTAAATACAACTTCCTGATATTTAATTAATAAAGGGACACGACGAATCATACCTGAAGCATCAGGGATATTATTTAAAAAACCAGAAGAAAAAGCCTTATCCTGAAATCTTTCTATATTTAATGTAACACCTTTCGCAACCGGTAAAAAATCATGCCCGATATAATTTTTTTCTGAAATTGTCGTATTAATCATTGGAAATTGTTCCAGGTTACGTTCATCTTTAAGATCCATAATATAACCGAGAATAGTTGGCGTATTTGCTATCATTTCTGCAAAAGTTTTGTCATAGTCCGGTAAGTTGACTAATGATTTTATTGTTGCAAAGTCTTTATCAGTAATCTGTTTAGATTTATTTAAATTTTCAAAAACATAATTAGGAGAACTTTTATCAATCTCGGAGAAAAACACATCCATACCAATTATCTTGGCCCCAGCCAAGGTCAAATTTTGTAATATCAGCGCAATTTTTTCTCTTTCCCATGGCCACTGTCCTAATTGACTTAAGCTGGGCTCATCAATAGCAATAATTCGAATCGTATCGCTGTCTTCTCTTACGCCACGGCTTAAAAACATAAAGTCTTTTAAGCGATTATCAATAGATTGGTAACTTTCTGGTAAATGAATATAAGCGCCAATTAAAGCACTTATAATTAGGAAGTTAATAATAAGATGAAGAAAGAATTTTTTTAACATAATTAAAAACTAACTCCATTTGAAATGGTATTGAATATTAAATCGATAACGAAGTTCTTTGCGTTGCTAAAAGAGTCTAGAAATTCAGATAGATTGTGGCATGTGCAGCAAAGTCACCGTTTTTAGAAGGATCATCAGAGAGCCCTGTATCATTTCCATCTAATACTGTAGCAAGATATAAACTAGCATCTAGTTTATTAAATAAATTAAATACTAGACCAACACCTGTAGAAACTAAAGTTTCATTATTCATTTCGTCGGGCAAGGGATTAATCGCTTTAACATAACCTGCGTCAATGAAACCTAAAACATTTAGTTTATTATTGAGTAAAGGTGGTAACCATAATTCGATACTTCCTTTAAGGCCATTATCGCCATTCACTTCTCTGCTATCAAAGCCTCTGAGTTTTCCAGTCAGGCCACCTAAACCAAATTGTTCTCCAGAAATCAGCCTTTGATCGGTTAACTGTAAATCTATCTGAGTGGATAAACGATAACCTTGTTTAAGCCAGTTTGATCTAACACCAACTTTAAACACATCCCAGTTTGCCTTCGAATTTTCTCTGTTTAAATTATAATCAAAATCACTATTAAATTCTCCAATAGCTAAATTATGATCGTATTGAACGTTAAAGCTTAAATCATAACCTAATGTTTTCCATTTTCCTTTGTATAATAAAGATAATGGCGTTGAACGAATGTCTTTTCCTACTTGTTCCTGATTATATAAAACACTGTTTTTAAAAAGCTTATCTTCCACACCTACAACGAATTGATGTGAATAATTCTTATACGCGGCCAATTTAGATAAGTACCACTCATATTTTGCACCAAAAAACTGCCCTTCTCCTGAGACATCAAAACCTCCGGCAACTGTGCCGGAATCCACATCAGAATAATAGGAATAGAGTTGCAGTATGCCCTCCTGTTCATAAAAAGGAATACGATAATTTAAACCAAACTGTTTAACTTCCTCTATATGATCGGGTGATGTCGTATATGTTGCCGAAATTTCATGATCTTTATCTAAAAAATTATGATGTTTTAAGCCAACGCCTAAGCGATAATATCCCGTTTCTTTACTTCCGGAATTATCCAGCCAGGAAAAAAATTTAACTGGATTGTCTAGTTGAACTTTTACATCAGCAACAATATCCTCAAAAGTCTCTTCATTGACAGAAAAAAGAACATTGACTTGTTTTGTGGGGTTAAGATTGTTTAGTTCAACTTGTTTAATTACCTGGTGTAAGTTGGGAGATTGATTCTTTTTAAGTGCAGGAATGGAAGATAAAATATTTTCTTCCGAATAAAAAGAGCCTTGCTCTTTGGCAATTTTAAGATTTATTTTGCTGACAACTAAAGGCTTAACGGAAAGTTTAACAACGCCATTTTCCAGGGTTTGAGGGGCAAGCGTTACATAATAAAAACCAAAACCAATTTGTTTGTATTTGTCTTCAAGTGCAATAACTGCTTTTTGAATTTGCTCCAGAGAAACAGTTTTTCCCGTATAAGGTTTTAATAACTCACGGGTATCTTCATTACTTATCGGATTTATTCCAATAATCTCATATCGTTCTACTTTAATTTTCAATTCATTTTCATTAAGCCCAGTCTCTTCAGCATAAATTGCATGATAAAAAAACAGATTTAATAACAGGCTAATAATAATTTTGTTGTAGTTATTTAACTTCACAAATGCTTCCAGTATCTTTAATTTCATCCTCATCAAATATCTGAGAGAAAACTTTTATTTTTGTTAATGATTTATCATCTAAATTGGGTGGAATAAATGGATCCGTTAAAAATTTTGGCGGCTCTATTAAACGATAGACTGTTTTATCATCGCCTAAAAACCCTGTTTCATTCTTACCTAAATTTAACTTAATGCCATCATTATCAATTTCTACCTCACCTTGCGTTACATGAACATATAGGCCGACATCTCCATCCGTTTGTCTTGCCCCAAATAATTCAGGCAAGTCAACCTGTTCAGAAATTTCTGGATCATCGGGCCTTGGACCTTCTTGATAGGTAGCTGGAATTTTGTCAATTAATTTTGGAGTAAGCTGTCCTGGTGAAAGTGAAAAACTTTGACCCTGGTCAACCATTAATTCACCTAATGGGTAAATAAAATGCACCTTACCTTCCCAAAGGAACAAATAAGTCACATTACCATACGACAAATCAAAACCCGTTCCTCTAATGCCAATACTGGAAGTTGGCGTAGTCACTTTAAACTTTTCTCGATTTAATTTACCGATTTTACCCGTCAAAAATCGCATACTACCTTTAATTAATTTAAAACTTGCCTGGCTTTGCTTGGGTGTTTTCGGTTTATAAGCATAATTTTCAATTAAAAATTGAGTATTTGCTTGTACCGTTGTCCGACTATTATCTTTAAAAACGATAACCGTAATAGCATGCCGTCCAGTAACAATCGTATCTCCTTCATATAAAGGACTATTCTTATGTAATTGGCGAGTTTCACCATCGGCATCTTTTGCGCTAACATCACCCTTAATGACTAAAATTCGTCCTTTAACATCCGTATCTTCTTTAATAATTTTTTCAGCGTCTTTTGAACTCTTTTGACTACTTTCTTTACAATTTGTTTTACACAAATAAGTAGTAAAGTCTGTGCCACGAATACCAATACTCGCGACGGGCGTTATTAGCTTAAATTTTCCTGTTTTATTTTTATTTACCAGTCCGGTAATTGCACGTAAACCACCTTTAAGCAAATGTAAATCTGCCTTTTCATTGGCTTTTTCTAAGGAAAGTTTTTTGACTGTAAAGTGCGTGTTTTCAATTAAAGACAGTTGCGTACCATCAATAAGTTTTATAATTGCTTTTGAACGCTCCCCTGTTCTAATTAAATCATTTTCATAAAGCTGATCACCACGCCCCAATATTTTTATCGATTTGTTTTCTTTAACTAGAGAAACAATCCCTTTAGCGAAAACCATCTTCCCCACGGATTTACTAGCGGCAAAGGATGTATTTATGAGGATGAAAAACAATGAAACAGTCAAACACACAATGCTTAGCTTTGAAATAGCAATAGAAAATGGCATAAATTTTATTAATTTTAAAGTCATAATTTTAAGAACCTATTGCCGAACAAGATAAAACGACTTTATCCTGTTTTTTAGGTTCTTGAGCTTTATCATTTTTATCAGTTGAAGCGACTTGTTCCTCTTTTTTATCTTCTTCATTTTCATCGCCTTCGTCTTTTTTGTCCGCTTCATTATTATTAGAGGTGGTTAAAAGCGTTTTATCTTTTTCTTCTGGTTTATTTTGTTCTGATTGTTCAGGACTGTATTTAACTGTTTCTAGTAATTCAAATAATGAATCCGTAGATTCAACAATCATAGCAACTGAATCAGGTGTTACTTCAATCACTGGCTCTGGTTCCGGTACCGGCTCAGGTTGTGGTTCTGGCTCAGGTTGTGGCTCCGGCTCAGGTTGTGGTTCTGGCTCCGGCTCAGGTTGTGGCTCAGGCTCAGGTTGTGGCTCAGGCTCAGGCTCGGGTTGTGGCTCCGGCTCAGGCTCAGGTTGTGGCTCCGGCTCAGGCTCAGGTTGTGGCTCCGGCTCAGGCTCAGGTTGTGGCTCCG
>JADGAU010000086.1 GCA_015231865.1 Gammaproteobacteria bacterium
GCATGTGCTCCATCATATGACTACCATCATCAATAATAATATCAAATTGCCCAAACTCATCAATTAACTGTTGCAGAAACTCAGGAGAGCCTTGATCTCCAATTCGAACATGAATACCATCTTCTTCTGCCTCTTTACTTTCTGGATCAAGATCAATACCAACAATGGTTGCCATTGGTCCAAAGAAACGATGCCACATTTGTAATGAGCCGCCTTTGGAAACGCCAATTTCAAGAAAGTTAATCGATTTATTTCTCCAGGGCGACAAGTGTTTTTCATAAATTGGGAAATAATGGCGCCATTTGTTTATTACTTTGCCATCATTAATTAAAAAATCTTGCCAAATATTCATTAAAAATTCTACCTTAAATAATACAGTTAAATTGGAACTGCTTTGATAATATATTGAGTTGGTATTGCATCATTAATTGTCACCTCAGGGTTAGCGCCAACACTAGTAGCCATAAGTTGAATAGCTTGGCGCAATTGGTCATTTGGAATATCATTAAAAACTCTTGGAAATCCTTGCTCAATTGTAAACCCCGATTTTTCGAATAATTCAAAAATTGTTGCGCGAGTATAAAATCTTAGTTTGTTTTTTTCTAATAGACCGGAATCTTCATATCTAAAGTCACCGATACATAGTTTAGCTATTAAACTCCAATGCTGTGAATTGGGAATGCAAGCAATGATAGAGCCATGTTTAGGCAACATTTTATTTGCAAAATTTAAAATCTTATCGGGGTCTTTAAGGTACTCAAGAGAATCTCCAAACACCCAGGTATCAACTGTTGATGAAAACTGTTTAAAAAAATCATCACCAAGTTGCTCTACATCAGAACAGTAAAAGCCATCGCAATACATATTGGCAGATTCTGCAAAATTGCCATCACTATCAATGCCAAAGTATTGGCAATTAGGATTGATTTCTTTATATGCGTTTGCTAAGGCACCATTTCCACAACCTATTTCTAAAATTCCTTTTGCATCAGAGGGAATAAGAGATAATAAATCGGGATTATAATTGGTTGGAGGTGGTTGCTGTTTCCTTTGTTGTAGAGTATCCATCCATTCTTCTAAATGGTAACCTCCAGTTTTGTCAACAGTTCCTTGCCAATCATGAATAATATAGTTTTTATCTGGATCATCAGAGAAATCATGCGCTAACCAGTCAACGTTTTCTAATAATTCCTGGGTACGGTTGGCATCATGTATAGCTAACATCGCTTCGATTAAAGGAGCGCCATGTTTAACCGGCATGGGCCATTGACGCAAAACTTCAATATTGCACAGCATTAATGCAGGTTGAAGATATTTAAGAGAGCCAATAACCGGGCCGGGTAGATTAAAACCATCTCTATTAATATCGCGTAAATGTCCAACACCATACATTCCGGGCTTTAATTGAACTGCAAGTGCTTCGATAAAGCCATGTTTCTCGACAATAACATCAGAATCAATGATTAGAACGGGTCCATTAAGGTCCAAGTTATTGATTGCCCATGCCATCCCCGGCCCATGGTGAATATTATAGTCAAAATGAGTTAGTTCAATATTTTTGTATGGTTTTAAGATCTCTTCTAATTTTTGAAAATGTAAGTTTTCTGAGCCATCAATAATATAAATTTTATTTTGATAAAATTGTCTGAGTGTGCCAATTAATGTATTAACAAGTTCAGGTGTATTGTAAGAAACGGTAATAATTGGAATGGATGATATATTCATAAAAACATAATTATTTTTATTTATAGAGACTCTACTTATTAAAATATAAGAGACGATAATTGCCTAGGGTTATTTTGTTGGTTACATTCACAAGGCATGAATAATGCTTTATGATAACCAAAAATCATCTCAATAGCTAACTTAAGGATTTTCTTTTGGAAAAAAATATATACTTCCCATCTTTTGGCACTAGTTGTGGATTTTCAAATTCTGCATTTCAATTCCTTTTTATGGAACATTTAAAAAAATTATTTCCTGTTAATATTTATCTGGGACAATTTCAAAATGGTCAGCTACCGACAGCGGCACTTTTTCCTGTTGAATTATTTGAAATTTACAATTATGGACAAGAAATTCAGCCAGATGCACGTGCGAATGAACTGTCTTTAGATAGACTTGATGGGTTTAATAATGATATTGCAACAATTAATGGTTTTGTAAATGGAACGGACTTTCAAACTTTAGAGATATCTGGTTACTTTCAATATCATACTGCATTAATCAATAGCTGTGGTTTAAGAGAAACATTTAATGAAACTTTTGGTACTAGTGGCGAAGAGTCGACTATGAATAAGTTTCAGAAGCTTCTTAACGGTAATCAACAAGCAATAGGAGATTTTTTTCAGGAAAAAACTTTAATCGTATGCCATATTCGTTTGGGTGATTATAAAGTTTGGGAAGTTCATGATAAAGGCGGATTATTTTTTACCAATGACATTCCATCTTTGGTAGATAATATCAAAGACTTTATTGCTTTTAATTATATTCAAAATGCAGAGGTTTATATTGCATCAGACAACCCTGAGGAATGCATTCCGATATTTTCAGAAAAAGGTTTAAATCCTCTAAGTGTTAATTCCTTTTTTCCTGATTTAGATATCCATTCTGGTACTGCTTTAATGTTTGATTTGTCTGTATTATCAATGGCTGATGTCTTTTATGGTTCTAATAGTAGCTTTTCTGTTTTTGGTTCAATGCTAAATCAAAAGCAGGTTCAATGTTATCGACCTTCGCCTGTTGATAAAAGTATGGTAGGTTTTATGCCATGGAATACTCAAGTATTGTATAAGCAGTGTGATACATATCCTTGTAGTCAATAAGTCCTCTCTCCACCTTAAAGGGGTTACCAAAAATGTATTTGTCGATCAAATTCTATATCGAAGTCAATTAAGGAAACGTAATACAAATGTTAAAGGAAAGTAAAATATACATTGCAGGTCATAGAGGCCTGGTCGGTTCGGCAATTTTACGTCATTTAAAATCCAGTGGTTTTTCTAACTTTATCACTAGAACGCATGATGAATTAGAGCTTACTAATCAATTGGCTGTACATGAATTTTTTAAACAGGAAAAACCGGATTATGTTTTCCTGGCGGCAGCTAAAGTCGGTGGTATTCACGCGAACAATACTTACCCTGCTGATTTTATTTACGATAACTTAATGGTTCAAAGCAATGTTATTCATGCTGCTTATGAAAATCAGGTAAAGCGTTTATTATTTTTAGGTAGTTCCTGTATTTACCCTAAAACAGTTCCACAACCAATGAGGGAAGATGCTTTGATGACTGCGCCATTAGAGCCGACTAATGAACCTTATGCCTTGGCAAAAATTGCAGGAATTAAACTTTGTGAATCCTATAACCGTCAGTATCAAACAGATTTCCGTTCGGTAATGCCAACCAACCTTTATGGAATTGGCGATAATTTCCATCCGGAAAATTCTCATGTGATCCCTGCTTTAATGCGTCGCTTTCATGAAGCTAAAGAAAATAACGAAAGTGAAGTTATTGTCTGGGGCAGCGGCAAGCCAAAGCGTGAATTTATTCATGTCGATGATATGGCTGCAGCTTGCGTTTATGTGATGGAGTTGGACAAGGAAAAGTATCAGGACAATACCTTACCGATGTTATCCCATATTAATATTGGCAGTGGTATTGATTTGTCAATTAAAGAACTGGCTGAGACAGTAAAAAAAGTAACTGGGTTTCAAGGGAAAATTACTTTTGATTCCAGTAAGCCGGATGGCACAATGAGAAAGCTTATGGACGTTTCACGCATCAATAAAATGGGCTGGAAAGCAGATATTTCATTAGAAGATGGATTACGTTCAACTTATGATTGGTATTTATCAACATCTAATAAAAGAGAAGCATAGCCATTTACTGATATCTTTCTAGTTATATAGCAGCGATTATTGAAAATTCCGGCTTTGTTACTTTGCCTTCGTAGTCCCTACTTTTGGTAATTTTGGTCTTAATCACATCGTTTATCTACGCCCCGAAGGCAAAAAGTCTTACTACATTATCCAAATATCATGGGTATATATGTAAAACCTATTTTTTTGCTATACTAATGAATCCGTATAAAAAATTAAGTCTTGGTTATGAGCTATAAACACTTATTAATTCTCTCAATTTTATTTCTTGTATATGCTGTGCATGTTCCGGCATTTTCGAGTATGAAAATTGAAATTGATAGTAAACAAAAAATTAAGCGATTAGCATTGGTAATCGGTAATAGTTCGTATAAAGATGCGCCATTAAAAAATCCGGTTAATGATGCAATCGATATGGCTAAAACCCTAAGAACTTTAGGTTTTAAGGTAATTGAACTTACCAATGGCAACCTTAAACAAATGAATGATGCGGTTAACGAGTTTGGTTCGACACTTGAAAAAGACAAAGGTGTGGGCTTATTTTTCTATGCTGGCCATGCCATGCAATCAAGTGGCTTAAATTATCTCCTTCCTGTTGATGCGAATATAGATCGAGAAACCGATCTAAAATATAAAGCTTTAGATGTAGGGAAAGTGCTGGATGAAATGGCCTATGCCGATAATGGCTTGAATATTGCCATTTTGGATTCTTGCCGAGATAATCCACTAACTCAGAAATTTAATTCAAAAGTGAAAGGTTTGGCAAGACTGACTGATGTTCCAACGGGATTATTAATCGCTTATTCAACTTCTCCTGGCAAGCAAGCTCAGGACGGCACAGGAAGAAATAGTCCATACACCAAACATTTAATGCAATCGATGAAACAAAGTAATTTACCCATTGAGCTTGTATTTAAAAATGTAACAAGAATGGTTAAACTTGAAACCAGGAAGCAACAAATTCCCTGGATGAGTTCTTCGGTTGATAGTGATTTTTATTTCTTAAAAGATGATAAGTCTGTATCGGGTATTATTAATTCGGAAACGATCTTGTGGAATGAAATAAAGCAAACCCCCAGTATTGAGTTGTACCGGGTTTATTTATTGAAATACCCAAAGGGGATCTTTGCGCCAATAGCAAAGCAGTATATTAAAGATATGAGGTCTGGAAAAATTTCTAATAAGAACGTTGTTGCAGATATAAAACCTAAATTTCAGTCCAATAGAAAGACAAAACAAACATCTCAAAAAGAAAGTAAAGAAAATATAAGTATGGATGAAATTTTAAATGAAAATAACTTTGTTTTAGTGCCCAAAGGTTGTTTCTTTATGGGTAGTAATTCAGCGGGTAAAAATAATAAACAACACGAAGTTTGTTTTAGTCGTGATTTCTATATTTCTAAATATGAGTTAACACAGGGAGCATGGGAAAGCGTTATGGGAGCGAACCCTTCATACTTTCAAATATGCGGTAAGGATTGTCCTGTAGATACTGTTTCATGGCTTGAAGTGCAAGATTTTATTAATAAATTGAATAGTTTGACAGATAAAAAATATCGTTTACCAACAGAAAGTGAATGGGAATATGCTTGCACAAGTGCAGGAAAATCTCAAAAATATTGTGGCAAAAATGATGATATAGAAGCATTTGCGTGGATAGATATTAATGCTTCAGGCAGAACACATAAAGTTGGAGAAAAAGAACCCAATGAATTAGGTATTTACGATATGAGTGGTAATGTATTTGAGTGGGTATCCGACTGGTATGGTGAGTATCCACGAAGTAAATCATTTGATCCCCAGGGTATTCCAAAAAGCTTTGCAAAAGTGTTTCGTGGAGGGAGTTTTTTAGTAAATAGTGAGCATGCTACAGCAGTAAAACGCCGTGGCAATAAACCAGACGGTGTCAGCAAAACGTTAGGATTTAGATTATTATTAGAAAAATAGTTATGATAAATTAAAAACTTATGGTTTATTTTTAAAATAAATAGCACTATGTATTGCCGGTTTAATATTAAATCTGTTAATATCAATACTCCCATGAATAACTGCGTAAAAACGTTGTGACAATATCTAAATATTTTTCATCACGAAAGTTATATAAGCACAAATATTCTTTATTGTTCAGTGCAATTTTTTTGTGTCTACATAATCATCAAGTATCGGCAATTAATTTAAATCAAATTGTTGAAGAAACGGTGTTAACGAATCCGTCAATTTTAGAAAAGTATAACCAGAAAATTTCACGAGAATATGAAGTTGCAGGTGTACAAAGTGGTTATTTCCCTCAGTTAGATTTAAATGTTGGTGCCGGTGCTGTTCGTTTAGATAATGATACAACTAAGGCCGCAGGAACGGCAGATATATACAATAAACTAGATACTACACTAACATTGAAGCAAATGCTGTTTGATGGTTTTTATACTTCCAGTGAAGAAAAAAGACAAAAGAAAAGAGTAGAATCTGCTTTTTTTGAATTATATAACTTGGCGGAAGAAACCGCTATTTCTGCTATCAATGCTTATACAAATGTTTTGTTATATCAGCAGTTTCTTGAATTTGCAGAACAAAATTTGGTCGCACATCAAAAAATGTATGATCAAATTGAAATGAGATCATTATTAGGTGCTGATGATAAAAGCGCCTTAAGTCAAAGCTTAGGCAGGCTTAAACTAGCACAATCAAATGTTGAGTCTGAAAGGAATAATCTTGAAGATAGATGGACGGAATTTGTTGAAATTGTGGGTTATCATCCAGTAGAAGTTTTAGAAGATGTAACGTTTGATCTGATTTTGCCACAAAGATATGAAGAAATTATAGACTATGCTCTATCAAATCATCCGGCGCTTTCTCGCTCAAAAGCAGATATTGAACAATTTAAATATCAAAAAAAATCTTCTAATAGTTTGTATTACCCTAGAGTCGAATTGGAAGTTAAGTCAAGTTGGCAAAAAAACTATGAGATTGATTCATCTTCGCTTTCAACACAAACAAGTGAGCAGTCTGCATTAATAAACCTCAGTTGGAACTTATACAATGGTGGAGCAAATAAAGCTAGAACAAGTAAAGATCAATTTCTAAGACAAGAAGCCGATGAACATCTTGAGTTTCAAAGAAGAAGGGTAGAAAAAGATGTTTCATATGCCTGGAAAACGTTTCAATCATCAACAAAGCGGTTAGACTTTCTTAAGGAATATGTAAGTGCCACTGAACAAACTAGTGTGGCATATTTAGAGCAGTTTAAGATTGGCCAAAGAACTCTTCTAGATTTATTGAATGTACAAAATGAAGTTTTTGAAGCCCAAAAAGAATTCTTGACAGTTAAATATGAAAATATTCTATCTAAATATCGTTTGTTAGCAAGCATGGGTATATTACTTGAAAAACTAAGAGTAAAAGTGATTACTGATGAGTATTTTCAAGGAAAAGATTTTAACCAACCATTTATAAATAACAAAGTAGAACAAATACAAAATCATGATAGTCGAGAGCGTGTAAAACGTGATGATCCTGCATACGTCGATGATATGCGCTATATCAAAATGAATAATAATTTACGTCCAAAATCAAACCAACAACTTTTGTTGTTAGAAGAAAAAAGAAAATTATCAAATCTAGAAAATAAATCTGGATCATTATCATCAGAAGTTATGAGTGATCTTAATAATGCTGATGCTTCAACAGAAAAAATGAATATATCCAAGCCTCAAGAATGAAAGTAAAAGAGCAAAATGAAAATAATTAAAAGTAACATTTCAGCAATAAAGTTATTACCTTTACTAATTACATTTAGTGCAATGATATCAAGTTGTTCTTTAATCAATATAGAAGAAGAAAAAAAATTAAAACCAATTAAAACTTATGTAAAGCGGCCATTAAATGATTCAGGTTTAGGGCAAAGTAATTATTCATCGTATGAATCAAATTACTTTTTCAGGAGAGAAGATATTGAAAAATTTCCTGGTCAAGACCCTCAATATGGAAGAGATGCGGCTAATGCATCAAATGGTTTTGATTTAGTTAAATATTCAGACTGTGTTCTTGATAGAGTGACTGGTTTGATGTGGGAAGTGAAAAAAAATGCCTCATCTGCAGATATACAGAGTAATAAATGGACTTATACCTGGGATGACCAGGAACCAAATCAGGGTATTCAATTAATTTACTATGACTTTGATAAAATTGAAAAAGAAAAGCCTGAGTTTCCGGATCAAGAAGTAGAACTAAGAGAATATGAAGATATCATTATTAATGCTGAAGTTCTATTCGATTTCGATAAATTTGTATTGAATCAAACAGCAAATCAAGCATTAATTGATACAGTAGAGTCTTTTAAAAGTAAGATTCATATGATCAATAATATTGTCGTTATAGGCCATACGGATTCTAGAGGCAGCGTTGAATATAATGAAACATTATCTGTTAATAGAGCAAATGCTGTTAAGGATTATCTGGAACAAATAGAAGGCTTGCAAGGTAGGGGAATTACCACTATTGGGAGAGGTGAGTTAGAGCCAGTCGATACGAATCAAACTGATCAAGGGAGAGCACGAAATAGACGTGTTGTAATTCGCTTAGAATTTAAAGATTTAGTGGATGCTGTTCCATTAAGTAATGATAATTTAGATGTCGTTATTGAAGACAATAAACTCATTGTTGTTAGAAAAGAAATTAAGAAAAAACAAGTTAAGCATGATGAAATAAGCCAAAATGGTGTTAAATTAAAAGAGTTCGCAGTAATTGCAAAATGTTCTGATAAAGAAGAATCTTTTTCATGTACAACTTCAGAATATGTAAAGCAAATGAATGAAAATTCAATGTGTGGTTTTCAAGATTGGCGCTTGCCTTCGCGGGAAGAGCTAAGATCAATTGTCAATTACGGAAAGAGCATGCCAAGCATTGATCAACACGTTTTCCCAAATACAGTAAGTGCCCCCTATTGGACATCAACACGATATATCAATAATCGATTTAGTGTGTGGACAGTTAATTTCGAACATGGTAGTGATAACACCCAAGAAAAGCATCGGGCAATTTCGGTTCGTCTGGTAAGAGATGCGAGCAACAAGAAATAATGCAATTACGGATGACTAATGCGGATAACTAAGATGAAGCCAGGTGTTATAAAGTTGCTAATTTTAAAAGTGTTTATTTGCTCTGTATTAATAGTCGCTATAAGTTATGCAGAAGATTCAATTACTGGTTTAGACAATCTGGAACTGCAGCAACTAGAAGCAGAAGTCGAAAGTTTAAGTAATGAAAAGGATATTTTTGGTTCACTTGAAAAAGATAAAGCCCAAATGGCAGAAGATTTAATGGCCGTGCAAAATAAAGAGCAAGAAAAAGAAATTAAAATTAACCCGCAAAAATGCTTCTTAAAACCTATGCTTGATGATCCCATTCATTTTGCAGTATGTAATGCAGGCAATACTATTTTAGATAAGCGTACAGGTTTGATGTGGGATAGATGCAGCTATGGCAAAACCTGGAACGAAAAAAAACAATATTGTGAAGGAAAAGCAGCTCAGTATAGTTGGCAAGACTCCTTACTAACAATTTCAGATATTAATAAATATAAATACTTTGATAAATCGGATTGGAGATTACCAAATATTAAAGAGTTATCTTCATTGGTTGATTCACGCTGTATGAATCCATCAATTGATATGAGTTCATTCCCTGAAAAATATATTGATGAATTTGAGCCAGGCAGGTATGACTATTGGACATCATCAGTGTTTGAGCAATATCCTCAAAGAGCATGGGCGGTGGATTTTAATTTAGGTCAAGACTACCCTAATAATAAACGTTTACTTAAAAATATACGCCTTGTTCGACTAGGTTCAAATTTGTCTTCATATGATATTGCTACTGATAAAGAAGTCTCATTAGATGAACAATGCGTTACCTACCCAGCGATTTCTTTTTCACATGTTGTTAATGTACCAACTGAAGCAGAAATTAACTCAGATGAGTTAATTATCGTATTTTCAGGAATAGAAAAATTACCATTGTCCGTAACAAATGGGGAATATCAACTGAATAATAGTGGAAAGTGGTTAACTAACGATCAACTTGTAAGGAATAATGATAAATTAAAAATTCGTCATATTTCTGCAAAAGAGTTTTTAACTGATAATGAAACTTTAGTAAAAATAGGAGCACAGTCAGCAACTTTTAAATCAACCACACTTCAAAAATCTGCTGAAGCATTTAATGATTACTTATCCGATGAAAAATACCGAGCAGCATCTTTATATGACTCGTTATATGATGATTTTCTTAAAGGTCTGAATGATTCATTGAGTGATATTGTTTCGCACTACGATGTCGATAAGTACAAGTTAACACAAACTGCACAAGAAAATATTCTTGAATACTTCGAATCAAATAAAGATTTAAGAGATCAAATACGAAAAATTAGTATAATAGGACATACAGATAGCACGGGTTCTAAACAATATAATCAGAAATTATCAATACGGCGAGCTCAGGGGGTGTATAATTTTATTCACTTGATGCCAGGTTTTGAAACAGTCAAAATTGAATACATTGGTCGTGGTCTTACACAACCAATTGCTGATAATAATAATGAACAAGGTCGAGCTCAGAATCGTCGTGTCGATGTGTTAGTCAGTTATGAATAATAAAATAATCAATAACTAAAAATTTTAAAATAATAATTCATGTCAAGCCAATTTGATGAAGATGGAATTGAAGCATTAGCGCTTAGAGAGTTTACCGAAAAAGCTTATCTAGATTATTCAATGTACGTTATTTTAGATCGTGCATTGCCTCATATTGCAGATGGAATGAAGCCAGTACAAAGGCGAATTATCTATGCAATGTCTGAACTTGGATTAAAAGCCACCTCTAAATATAAAAAATCAGCTAGAACCGTTGGAGATGTTCTTGGTAAATATCATCCTCATGGTGATAGTGCCTGTTACGAAGCCATGGTTCTGATGGCACAACCATTTAGTTATCGCTACCCTCTCATTGATGGACAGGGAAATTGGGGCGCAATGGATGATCCAAAATCATTTGCAGCAATGCGATACACAGAAGCTAAACTCTCTCATTTTGCAGAAGTTTTGCTAGGGGAGCTGGGACAAGGAACAACAGATTGGTTGCCAAACTTTGATGGAACCCTGGAAGAACCAAAACTACTTCCGGCACAATGTCCACATATTCTACTGAATGGAATTACAGGTATTGCAGTCGGTATGGCAACAGATATTCCCCCTCATAATCTAAACGAAATAATTAATGCCTGTTTATTATTATTAGATTCTCCAAAATCAGAGCTGGATGATTTGTTAGAAATAATAACAGGTCCGGATTACCCTTCAGGAGCTGAAATAATCACACCAGCTACTGAGCTAAAAAAAGTGTATGAAAAAGGTAATGGCTCAATAAAAATGCGAGCTAAATATACCATTGAAAATGGCGATGTCGTTATTTCTGAATTACCGCACCAAACATCAGGCGGTAAAATTATAGAGCAAATTGCTCAGCAAATGCAGGCAAAAAAATTACCAATGGTCAGTGATTTACGTGATGAATCAGATCATGAACATCCTACGCGCATCGTGATTATGCCAAGATCTAATCGTATTGATTTAGATACTTTAATGAGCCATTTATTCGCCACTACTGACTTAGAGAAAAACTTTAGAGTCAATCTTAATATGATTGGTTTAAATGGTCGCCCACAAGTTCTAGATTTAAAGTCAATTTTAACGCAATGGTTAAGCTATCGAATGGATGTTGTTAAGCGTCGTTTACAATATCGATTAGACAAAATATTAAAACGTTTACATATTCTTGATGGATTATTAATTGCCTTTCTGAATATAGATGAAGTTATACACATTATTCGCACAGAGGATAAACCTAAACCAGTTTTAATGGAGCGATTTAATTTAAGTGATATTCAAGCAGAAGCCATATTAGAATTAAAACTAAGGCATTTAGCTAAACTTGAAGAAATGAAAATTCGCGCGGAACAAAGCGAATTAGAACAAGAAAAAGAACATATACAAAAAATATTAAATTCTAAACAGCGATTAACCACATTAATTAAAAAAGAACTTACAGCTATTGCTGAAAAGCATGGTAATCCCAGACGAAGTAAAGTAATTGAAAGAACGGTTGCCAAAGCGATTACTGAAAAGGAACTGATAAGTAATGAAACAATTACCATTGTTCTCTCAGAAAAAGGATGGATACGTTCTGCAAAAGGTCATGATATTGATCCAAACTCACTAAATTACAAAGCTGGAGATAAATTCCTGGCCAGTGCAAAAGGAAGAAGTAATCAACAAGCGTTATTTATTGATAGTACAGGACGAAGTTATGCAATTGACAGTCATGATTTAGCTTCAGCTAGAAGTCAGGGCGAACCGCTAACGGGCAAAGTATCTTGTGTTCCACAGGCATATTTTACCCATATCCTTATGGGCGCAGATGAAGAGCAATATCTATTTTCGTCAGATGCAGGCTATGGTTTTATTGGCCCATTATCAGCACTCATTACAAAAAATAAAAAAGGTAAATCATTAATATCTTTACCCAAAAACTCTTTAGTCAATGAACCGCAAAAAATCGAAAATTTAGACACAGACCGTGTCGTTGTAGTAACAAATGAAGGACGTTTACTGATTCATGAGGCAAATGTATTGCCTGTTCTAAACAAAGGTAAAGGTGTTAAACTAATTTCTATCCCGTCTAGTCGTTCAGTCGAACGACTAGAGTATGTTGTAGCTGTGGCAATTCTTTCTGAGAATCAAAGCCTAACGATATATTCGGGCAGTCGTCATTTTACATTGAAATTAAAAGATCTAGAGCGTTATATTGGCGAACGCGGAAGAAGAGGTCATAAGCTTCCCCGTGGTTTACAAAAGGTTGATAAGCTGGAAGTTAATGATTTGTAATAATTAAAAAAAGTCTAAAGCCTATCAACTATCAACTATCAGCTATTATTTAATCTAAAGGCTGTAATAATTCCAAAAGTTCATGCTGAGAAAACATTTGATTGTCGCTATCATGGGATTGTTCAGATGTAGGTTTAGATTTTGAATCATATAACCGATCAGCTAATTTTTGTTTTTTCTTTTGCAAATCTAAAATTTTCTCTTCAACCGTTTCAGTTGTTAATAATTTATACACAAATACCGGTTTATCCTGGCCTAAGCGATGCGCTCTATCTGTTGCCTGATTTTCAACAGCAGGATTCCACCAGGGATCATAGTGAATAACAGTATCAGCAGCAGTTAAGTTTAGCCCGACTCCACCAGCTTTTAAACTAATTAAAAAAACATCAACTTCGCCTTGTTGGAAAGAATTGATGGCTTCATCTCTTTTTTTAGTTTGTCCTGTCAATTTAGTATAAGTAATACCTTCTTTAAGAATAGCCTTTTCAATTATATTTAGCATTTTTACAAATTGGGAAAAGATAATAACCTTACGACCTTCAATGATCATTTCTGGTAATAAGTCCATAAGCAATTCCATTTTAGCAGAATTGACTTCAATTCCCTGTGTAAATTTATCTGGCAAAAGTGAAGGATCGCAACATATTTGTCTAAGCTTTAGCAAGGCATCAAGAATCATAATTTGACTTCTTGCCAGGCCTTTTTTATTGATTTCAAGTTGGACTTTTTTATCCATGGCTATTCGGATAGTTTCATATAAATCACGCTGCTTGCCAGAGATAGGAATACTTCGAATGATTTCCGTTTTCGGTGGTAATTCATTAGCAACTTCAGACTTTGTTCGTCTAAGCATAAAGGGTTTAAGACGTTGGCTTAGTTGTTTTTGTCTATCAAAATCACCATGCATTTCAATTGGCTTTTTAAATAGGCGATTAAATTTCTCGATATTGCCTAAATATCCAGGCATTAAAAAGTGAAACATACTCCAAATCTCGCCCAAGTGATTTTCCATCGGTGTACCAGTTAAACAAAGACGGAAATTGGCTGATAAATTAAAAATAGATTGCGTCGTTTTAGAACGTGCGTTTTTTATATGTTGAGATTCATCCAAAATAACATAATGATAATGCTGTGCAAGGTGAAATACCTGATCACGAAGAATTAGCGGATATGTCGTTAGAACAATATCAAATTTCTCAATATGAAGAAATTGTTTACGTCTTTCGTTT
>JADGAU010000087.1 GCA_015231865.1 Gammaproteobacteria bacterium
ATAATTGTGAAAAATCAATTAGCATGATACTTATACCACTAAGCTGGAAATCTGATACAATCTAACAATGTAGTAATTATTTGATATAGTAAGAATAAACAGAAATTAAGGAGAAAAGTGTGAGCACTTTCAAACAAACAAAAATTAATCAAAAGAAATGGATTTCGGGTTTTACATTACTGGAAATGATGATTGTAGTGGCAATTATTGGAATTTTGGCAGCCGTAGCAGTGCCTAGTTATCAGGAATATATAAAAAAAGCAAAACGTGCTGATGCAAAGGTTGCTTTGATGGATTTGCAGATACAGCAGGAAAAATATAGAGCCAATAACCCGACTTATGGTGATCAAAGTGATATCTATGGAACGGCAAATGATACGACACCAGTTGATTCTCCTGATGCAAATTATGACATCTTAATTTTAACTAATAGTGGGACAGGATATTCTGCCAAAGCAACTCCAAAAGGTACTATGGCCGGAGATACTTGTGGTACGTTTGCGATTAATCAAAGTGGACATTTAACCACAGCAGGTACCTATGCTAGTGAAGACTGTTGGGATAGTTAAATTAAAATGACAGGGCGTGAATTATATAAAATATTTTGCTATGAACCAATAAACCTACTATACTTTCCGTAATATCATACGGAAAGTAAATATGCTATAAAATATCATCCTCAAGTTAAAGAAGACCTGCAAAAATTAGGTCATATAACAGCATTACTAATACTGAAGAAAGTTCAGAAACTAGCTGACAACCCTTATTCCAGTGTTGAATTAGGTAATAAAGCCAATATGGATTTGACGGGTTATAGAAAAGTATATATTGATAATAAAAGAGTGAGAATAGTTTATAAGGTAATTGAGTCTGAATTACAGGTGTTTGTAGTTGCCACAGGTAAAAGAGATGATATGAAAGTATATCAGAAAGTATCAGATAGAATCTAAATATAAGCTGCCATAAATAAATTCCAATAATTACATAATACCTTACCTGAAAAATTTACAAATAATATTGCTATCTAAGATTGTAAAAACTTACGAACTTCCGAATGATGACGGCGACTCACTTCAATTTCATCATCACAGTTAAATAGTTTAATTAATAAGCCGCCATCATTATTTTTCTTTAACGACTGAATAAAGTTTTTCCGAACCAGTGTATTTCGATGGATACGAATAAATTCATCTGAAAATTCAGCTTCAAGATCTTTCAGTGTCTCTTCACTTATTGCTTCCCTACATGATTTAGACGGTCCATCAAGATATTTAATTAACACATACTTATTCTCAGCTCTAAAATAACAGATATCTTCAATAGAGATTAAGTGAATATTACCGGATAATTGAGTGCTGATATGGCTGCGTGCTGTATTAACTAATGAAGAAGATTGATGCAATTGATTAAGTTGTTGCTTATTGATTTTTTCACTATCCAGTAGCGCTTTAAATAATAATTCCTTTCGTACCGGTTTCAATAAGTAAGCAGTAGTATTATGATTAAAAGCATCAAGTGCATAGTCTTGATAGGCGGTAGTAAAAATTATAGCCGGTGGATTGCTTCTTTGTGCTAACTGTTGAGCAACTTCTATTCCATTCATACCTGGCATTTGAATATCCAGTAATATAAGGTCAGGGTCATTTTTATTGACTTGATTAATACAATCAAGACCATCACTGGCATGGCTAATTTCAAGTGCTATGTGTTGCTCATTAGAAAAAATATCCAACATAGAGACTAAACGATCTCTGGCCAGTTTTTCATCATCACAAACTAAAATCTTCATGCCTGAATTTCCAACTGCTGATAAGGGAATGTCAATGTCACTATAAATTTTCTATCTTGTATTGTCGCTGTTATCGAGGCATTATTTTTAAAGTGGGCCTGTAAACGTTGCTGAATATTATCAATAGCTATTTGATTGCCGTGTTCATTGCTGCTTTGGTGATCGGTTATTTGCTCAATATACTGATTATTTTTATTTTTAATATTGTTATTTTGGGAGTGGTCTCTGGTAATTGAATTTTCAATTGTTATTTCAATATTTTTGCCTGATATCTTTTCATGCAATTTGCCATTAACAAAGATGGATCCACCTTTAATACTTGGCTCAATGCCATAGCGTATAGAATTTTCTAATAAAGGCTGAAGTGTTAGAACCGGGATTATTGCATTTTGAGGGATTGAGTCAATATGCCAGAATACTTTTAGTCGATCGGAAAATCTTAATGCTTCTATATTGACATATTTTTGTGTCAGCTCGAGTTCTTTTTCCCAGGTGGTAAGTTGTTTATCTTCACTAATTAAAGGACGAAATAATTCAGCTAAATCTTCGGTTGTTTTTTCGGCTAGGAAAGGATTGCTGACACATAAACTGGCTATAGTATTCATACTATTAAATAAAAAATGAGGACGAATTCGTGCGTGCAATAGTTTAATTTTAGTTTCAGCTTCAGATTGTATGTTATATTTCCATTGCTGTTGTATATAATAATAACGAAGAATAAAGCCACTGATAATTGCACCTATAAGGGTGTTCTTTAATATAAAATGATGTAAATCAAAACGACCAAATAGTTCAAACAGCTGGAAGTAATTAAGTATATAATAGGTCATAAAGCTAATAGAAGAAAAAACAAATAATAATAAAACCCAGCCAATAAATAGAAACACAGCTTTTATTTTTGTTGTTCCAGAGCCTCCAGATAAAGCTTTCAAAACACAGAGAACTATCAGACTAATAATACTATTCCAGTGAATATATAAAGAACTTAGCGCTAAATAATTCCAGGCTTGCTGACTAAACCCATGATTGCTAATAGTGAGAATGATTGCAAATAATTCACCGAAAATAATAATTGAAAAGACCCATTTAAGATCGCAAAATGTGGCGATAGGTGTATGTGATGTTTTATTCATAAATACTGACACTCTTTATCAATTGGCTCTGTCCATTTATACCCATAATCTTTGAAAATGCAGACTTCGTTACTTTTAAATTTTGACTCAATCACATAGTTTGTCTATGCTCAATCATCAAAATTTAAAAAAGCCTCGCTGCATTTCCAAATATCACGGGTATAAGTGTTGCTGATTGCAAAAATTTAATACTTACATTATAAGCAATAAATCTGGATTTTTATTTAACATACAAATAATTTTAAAATTAAGTGAGTAAATTATTGAACTTTGTTAAGATAAATTTATTGGAAGCGGTAATCAAATTTATATTTTGCAATGAATCGATTATCAATGCTCTATTTAGCAAAATATTAGACTTTAGTTGAATTGTAAAACTTACTATCCTTGGTATGATTGGATTATTCAGCTAATAAATTTTTAGATTGAATTGTTGAGTTATTATATGAAGAATAAGGTATCACTTTTTGGATTACTTATCTGTATGTTTGTGTCAAGTTGTAGTAAAGAAGATCTTGATACCCATAATCACCCGGAAGGTTTAACTGGTGAAGATTATTACAATATACATTGTAGTGACTGCCATAAAAAAAGTGGTGTTGGTAAAGTATTAGAAGGCATTCCGCCGGTTTATAATTCTAGTATGACGCATAGTCAGATGAGAAAATTTATTAGAACGGGCGTCTACCCAAACGCAGAAAAACATAGAAATATTATGCCGGTTTATTCAAATATGCCCAAGAAAGAGGCGCGAATGATTACCCGTCATATTGATGATTTATTTAAACAACGATTGGAGAATAGATAAAATATCAGAAGTCAGTAGCCAGAAGTCAGAAGAAGGTTTAATGAAGGCAGATACAGCGTTAGTTTAGAGCAATAATAAGAAATTAATAGCTTCATTTAACTTAATTAATTACCAAAATTGGAGTTCACCTATGTCAGAAAAAACGTTTCCTGCATCAGAAGCTTTTAAACAGCAGGCAAATCTTAATGTAGAAAAGTACCAGCAGATGTATCAACAGTCTATTGACGATCCAGAAGGCTTTTGGGCACAACAGGCAACTGATTATTTAACCTGGTATAAACCCTGGGATAAGGTTTGGGATTGGAGTTTTGATGAAAGTGACCTGCATATAAAATGGTTTGAAAATGCAAAAATTAATGTATCTTATAATTGCTTAGATCGTCATTTAGATACAATTGGAGACAAGATTGCCATTATTTGGGAAGCAGATGATCCAAATGAAGGAAGGAATATTACCTATCGTGAATTACACGAAGAAGTATCCAAGTTCGCTAATGTCCTAAAAGCTCGCGGTGTTAAAAAAGGCGATCGTGTTTCTTTATATATGCCTATGATCCCTGAAGCAGCAGTTGCAATGTTGGCCTGTACTCGTATTGGTGCTGTCCATTCGATTGTATTTGGTGGCTTTTCACCGGAAGCATTAAGAAGTCGTATTTTAGATTCAGACTGTCAGGTTGTTATTACATCTGATCAGTCAATGCGTGGTGGTAAGAAAGTACCATTAAAAGCAAATGCCGATATTGCTTTAGAAGAATGTCCAAATGTTCATTCCTGCATTGTGGTGAAACGAGGTGGAGATGACGTTGCCTGGAATAGTGATAGAGATGTTTGGTACCATGAAGCTCTGGCAGAAGCGAGTTCTGACTGTCCTCCAGAAGAACTGGATTCAGAAGATCCACTATTTATTCTATATACTTCTGGTTCAACCGGTAAGCCAAAGGGTGTTTTACATTCAACAGGTGGTTATTTATTACAAGCGGCAATGACACATAAAAATGTCTTTGATTATAAAGATGATGATATTTACTGGTGTACTGCTGATGTGGGTTGGGTAACCGGGCATACTTATATTGTTTATGGGCCACTGGCAAATGGTGCAACCAGCTTAATGTTTGAAGGAATTCCTACTTATCCTGATATTTCTCGTTTCTGGCAGGTGGTTGATAAGCATAAAGTTTCGATTTTCTATACGGCACCAACGGCGATTCGTTCATTAATGGGGGCGGGTAATGAGCCTGTTGAGAAAACATCTAGAGAATCATTAAGAATTTTAGGCACAGTTGGGGAGCCTATTAACCCAGAAGCTTGGCATTGGTATTATGATGTGGTTGGTAATTCAAAGTGTCCAATTGTTGATACCTGGTGGCAGACTGAGACAGGTTCTCATATGATGACGCCAATTCCTGGCGTGCATGATTTAAAACCGGGTTCTGCCATGGCGCCTTTTTTTGGTGTGAATCCTGTTTTGCTTGATGATCAAGGTAATGAAATTGAAGGAAATCCGGCAGTAGGCAATTTAGCAATAAAGCAACCATGGCCTTCTATGATGAGAAGTGTTTATGGCGATCATAAGCGTTTTTATGAAACCTATTTTGCCATGTATAAGGGGTATTACTTTACCGGCGACGGAGCAAAACGTGATGAAGATGGTCATTACTGGATCACCGGCCGTGTGGATGATGTACTCAATGTTTCTGGCCATAGACTGGGTACAGCTGAAATCGAATCGGCATTAGTCCTTCATGAAAAAGTGGCTGAATCGGCCGTTGTTGGATATCCTCATGATTTAACTGGTCAGGGTATTTATGCCTATGTAACATTAATGTCCGGTGAGGAAGGAACAGATGAATTAAAGGCTGAATTAGTTCAAGTTGTTAGAAAAGCAATTGGCCCTATTGCTAAAGTAAATCTAATCCAATGGGCTCCCGGGTTACCTAAGACACGTTCAGGCAAAATTATGCGTCGCATCCTACGTAAGATTGCGGTTAATGAAATTGATGCATTAGGTGATACTTCAACACTAGCAGATCCATCTGTTGTGGATGAGTTGATTGAAAATCGTCAAAATAAATAAATTTTAAAAACATCAATAAAAAAGGCAGCCTAGGCTGCCTTTTTTATTGCATGTATTTATGTTTTTTTATTAATAGTATGATTTTACTTTGCCAGCATATACTGCTTTAAAATAACAATGATTTGATCATGCTTGTTATGTTTAGCTAACACTAAAGCATTTTGTCCAGCTTTATTTATTACTATGGCATCTGCATTATTAGCTAATAATAACTTAACGACGCGAGTTTTACCCTGGAAAGCAGCAACCATTAAAGGTGTCCAGCCATCATGATCAAGGGCATTAATCTGTATTCGAGGATGCTTTAGTAATAAATCGACGACATCATAACTTGCATAAGAACTTGCGATATGTAAAGCGGTAGAGCCGGTGTCATCTTTAGCTGTGACATCTGCACGACGATTTAATAATTCATAAACATATCTGGGATCTTGTTGTTGTGCAGCAATCATTAATGCGGTACCGGAATGTTTACTTTCAATATTGGTATCAGCGCCTGCCATTAATAACATACGCATAATATGAAAATGCTGTTTTTTTATGGACATCATCAATGCAGTATCACCATTCTTATCAGCGGTATTAATACTTGCACCATAACCTATTAGCAGAGATAAAACATCTTCAAAACCGGAACGAACAGCTATCATAAATGCATCCACACCCTGGCGTGTTTTTGTTTGAACATCGGCACCATGTTTTAATAATAATGCTACCATTTTCATACTTCCTTGTTCTGCAGCTGCGATAAGAGGTGTATAACCTGTATGGGTTTTTTTATTTGGTAAGGCACCGTATTTGATAAGTAACAAGGCTAAATCGACATTATTATCTTCAGCAGTATAAATTAAAGGAAAATAACCAAAATCACCTTCAACATTAGGATTAGCGCCTGCATTTAAGGATTGTTCAGCTACTTTGAAATTTCCAGCAATAACGGCTAACAATAGTTCATGATCGACTTGTTTTTGTTTTGAAGGGAGTAATCGTTGAGCATTGACAGTCTGTAATAATAATATCGATAAAGATATTATGAGAAGGGATTGCATTGATTTCACTCTTTATTCTCCTGTTGAGTTGAAGGCTTATTTATATCCGTTAAAGACTCTTGTACATCAGTTGAAGACTTCTTTGTTTGACTAAAAGACTCTGTAGTCTCTTTTTGCTTAGATGTTGCTGGTTTTTTATCTTGAGGTTTTGGTTTTAATCGAGATGCGTAGTCAACGACGGCAGTAATTTCAGAATATTTGAATTGACTAATCTGTTGAACCATTTTTTCATTAGCATTGCGCCTCTTGCCATCTCGAATCCATATAAACTGTCTTAACAAGTAATTATAATGTTGCCCCTGAATTTTTGGGTAAAAGTCTTTATTACTACCTTCACCATATTCTCCATGGCAGTTAGTACAATGTTGTTTATATAGTTTTTTTCCTAATTCAAGGTTGTCACCCGGGCCAATATTATTATTCAGACTCATTGGCAATTGAGATATATAAGCACTGACATCTGCAATACCCTGATCACCGCCACCTAAAAATTTATCTAAAGTAAAAGGGTACATCATTGGATTATCACGATTACCTGCACGGATATCTAATAATTGTTTAATAATGACATTTTTATGTTGGCCGGAAATTTGAGGAAAAAAGCCAGGTTTTTGTTTGCGACTTAAATCAGAACCATCTGCCCAGCCAGTTTCCTGGTGACAGGTGGCACAAATTTGATAAATACGTTTACCATTTTCCAAGTCAGGGCTAATAAGCATGGATTTTTCAATTTCTTCATCCCATGCAAATAAATTGGATACAAAAAACATAAAGAATATGGCGAAAATTAATTGCATTTATATCTACTCCGTCAGTCATCATCGGTTTGATAAATTCAAGTATAAATAAAATATATACTCGTGTCACGGGTATATAACTGCCGCTAGTATTTAAAACAATAAGTTAAAAAATGCACCTTGAGATAGATTCAACTGAGGTTATAAGGTTTAATGTTTAATTACCATGAGCTTATCAAGAAGCATTTCCTTCATAGTATAGGGTATGCCACCAATGCCGATACCAGAACTTTTACGTCCACCAAATGGCATCCAGTCAACACGAAAAGCAGTATGATCATTTACCATAACGGTACTGGCATTCAGTTTTTTAACACTATCAATAGCAGTATTAATATTTTGAGTAAAAACAGAGGCCTGAAATGCAAACTCTAATTGATTAGCCATAGCAATCGCTTGTTCTCTGTGTTCGTATGAATAGACACAAATAACCGGTCCAAATATTTCCTGAGTAGAAACTTTAGAGTTTAAATCAGGATTTAATAATACGGTTGGTTCATAACAATTATTATCAAGCACATTGCCACCACTTAAGCATTGGGCACCTTCAACAATGGCTTCTTTTACCCACTCAGATATTCTTAGTTGCTCTTTAGGTGAAATTAATGGACCAACTTCTGTTTTTTCATCAAGTGGGTCGCCGACAACTAGTTGTTTGCCAAGTTCAGCTAGACCTTGAGCCACTTTGTCAACAATCGAATGATGTACAAAAACTCGTTGTACAGAAACACAAACTTGTCCTGCATGATAAAAACCACCTTTGGCTAAGGCAGGTAACATTGAATCAAAATCTGCATCAGGCTCAACGATAACAGGTGCAGCCCCACCATGTTCTAATGCACAATGTGCCCCCGGTGCCAGTTTAGAACGTAAATACCAACCAACTTTAGCCGAACCAATAAAAGATAAATAAGCCACACGATTGTCCGAGACTAATTTTTCTGCTAAATCTCTTTGGCAAAGTACAACCTGGCAACAAGCGTCAGGCAATCCTGCTTCCTTTAATATTTCCATAAAAGTCAGGCAGGAAAGAGGTGTTGATGCAGAAGGCTTAATAATTACCGGTGCGCCAACAGCAATGGCAGGTATGGTTTGATGTATGGTTAAATTTAAAGGGTGATTAAACGCACTGACTGAAACAACCACACCAATCGGTTCTTTCATGGTATAGGCAAGATGATTATCCGAAGCTGGTGTTATACCCATTGGTATTTCTTCGCCTTTAATTTGACTGATATGCTCAAGAGCAATTTTGACACCATTGATAGCACGCTGTACTTCAACTAATGAATCAATATAGGGCTTTCCTCCTTCCTGTGCTGCAATTCTGGTTAACTCTGGTATACGGTCACTCATAATGCGAATCACATTTTCAAGAATGCTGATGCGCTGATGAGGTGCAAGCCATTGGCTGCGATCTTGAAAAAAAGCATCTGCTCTTGTTAATGCCTGTTCAACTTCTTCAGCTGAATTGTATTCAAGGGTCTTAATAACTTCATCAGTATATGGAGATATAACATCAAAACGACTCATCGGAACTTTACCTACTAAATTAAATTTTAATAATCTTTACTACCCACTACCCACTACCCACTACCCACTACCCACTACCCACTACCCACTACCCACTTTACTTACTGATAAATACAAACCTTTTGTTTTAATTCTTCAAATAAAATGGCATGATTTAGAGAATAATCTACTGCTAAATCAATTAAATGGACACCTTCGTTACTGATACAATGTGCCAAAGTATTTTCAAACTCATCACAACTTTGTGGGCAATAACCAAAAGCACCATAGCTTTCGGCATATTTTTTAAAGTCAGGATTATTATAGTCTAAACCGAACTCATCAAAGCCCATGCCTTTTTGTTTCCACTTAATCATGCCATAAGCATTATCATTAAGAATAATAACCGTTAGGTGCAGGTTTAAACGAACGGCAGTTTCAATTTCCTGTGAATTCATCATAAAGCCGCCATCACCACACACGGCAATAACTTCTTTATCGGGGTTAACAAGTTTTGCGGCGATTGCAGCAGGTAGACCAGCTCCCATCGAAGCTAAGGCATTGTCCAGTAGTAAAGTATTAGGCTTATAGCAAGGGTAGTTCCTGGCAAACCAGATTTTATAAACACCATTGTCTAATGAAACAATTCCATCTTCAGGTAACTGTTTTCGAATAATATTGACCACTTGCTGCGGTAAAATAGGAAATCTTTTATCACCATCATAACTATGTATACTTCTATCAATAGCTTGTTTGATATCATTAAAATAAGAAAGATCCCAATTACTATTATCTTCAAATTTATCTGCAATTCGTCTGACAGTTGTCGAAATATCTCCAATAACACTATGTTGAGGGAAGTAAACATCGTCTACACGATAGGGGAAGAAATTAACATGTATTACTTTAACACCGCCTTCTTCCATAAAAAACGGAGGCTTTTCAATAATGTCATGGCCAACATTAATAATTAAATCGGCACGGCTAATAGCACAGTGTAAATAATCAAGTTCAGAAATTGCTGCAGTACCTAAAAATTGGGGATGTCTTTCATCGACAACGCCTTTACCCATTTGTGTACTAAAAAAGCGGATACCGGTAGTTTCAATAAAATAACTCAGTGCTTTTTGAGTTTTTTTCCGGTTTGCTCCAGCCCCTATAAGCATCAAAGGCGTTTTTGCTTTTTCAATCATTTTTACAGCGGTTTTAATTGCTGCTTCATCTGCATCGGGGCGTTTATAGTAGGTGGCGTCAAATAGGCGATATTTAACTTCTTCGGAAGCGACATCTTCAGGTAATTCAATATGTACAGCCCCCGGCCTTTCATCCAATGCTAAACGAAATGCTTCCCTGACATAAGAAGGAACATTATTACCATTAACAATTTGTTTGGTAAACTTAGTAATAGGCCTCATCATATGTATTACATCAATGATTTGAAATTGCCCCTGTTTACTTTTTTTTATCGGTTTTTGGCCGGTAATCATTAACATCGGCATGCCGCCTAATTGAGCATAAGCTGCGGCAGTGACTAAATTTGTTGCGCCAGGGCCAAGCGTTGATAAACAAACACCGGGTTTACCCGTTAGCCGACCATAAGTTGCTGCAATGAAGCCTGCGGCCTGTTCGTGACGAGTTAATATTAATTTAATCGATGAACTTTTTAATGAATCTAAAAGGTCAAGGTTTTCTTCACCAGGGATTCCGAAAATATATTCTACGCCTTCATTTTCAAGTGCTTTTACCAATAAGTCAGAGGCTTTCATTTTAATTTACACCTTAATTAACTTGTTTTACACCAATAGTCTACATCTTTACGTGCATCATAAATTGCTTTTTGTTTTTCTTGATTATTTAATCTAACTTTTTGTATTTTACCGTTTATAGAAACAGTTTTAGTTAAACGTTTTGCAGAATTATATTTTTTAAGTTTTAGTTTTGCATTCTGGCATTGTTGAGCCTTGTTTTTAGCAATAATATCACTCTCATTCGCATTCTCATTTGAAGTTTCATTTTGGTTTTTATATTTCTTTACATTGACAGCAACAGGTTGTTTGCATTGAGATTGATTAGAATAGGTTGGTCGCCCATATTCATCTAAACATTTATAAATTTGGGGTTTGGCAAACAGTGGTTGATGTAGGCTTAATAGCAAAACAATCAAAGATAACAATATTTTCATAGCAGATCCGATAAGTATAATTATAAATTATAATACCCCTTGAGATATACAACATCAAGGTTGAAACCATTGCTTTTTTCAAAAAAAAAGGCCTATCAACTGATAGGCCTTTTATGTTTAAGAGTAAGATGTTATTTGTTTGTAAATTCAGGGTATGCTTCTAAACCACACTCTGAAATATCAACACCTTCGTATTCATCTTCGGAGCTAACTCTAACACCCATGATTGCTTTGATAATCAACCAGGTAACTAAGCTTGCAGTAAACACCCATCCAAAGATTGTTGCTGCGCCAATTAGCTGACCAGAGAATGTAACACCGCTATTGGTAATTGGCACTAAGATTAAACCTAAGAAACCAACAACGCCATGAACCGAAATAGCACCAACCGGGTCATCAATTTTAAAGATTTTATCAAGAGTTAAGATACTGAATACAACTAAAACACCACCTAACATACCAAAAATAGTTGCTAATAAAGGTGTTGGTGTAGAAGGCTCTGCTGTAATTGCAACCAGACCGGCTAATGCACCATTTAATAACATTGTTAAATCAATCTTGCCAAAAATTATTTTCGAAACAATCAATGCAGCAACGGCACCACCTGCAGCAGCAGCATTAGTGTTAAGAAAGACCATAGCAACTGAGTTAGCATTAGCTATATCACCTAACTTAAGAACTGAACCACCATTAAATCCAAACCAGCCCATCCATAAAATGAATGTTCCTAGCGTAGCTAAAGGCAGATTTGCACCTGGAATTGGTCTTACTTCACCATTTGGACCATATTTGCCTTTACGAGCACCCAGTACTAAAACACCTGCTAAAGCTGCAGCTGCACCAGCCATATGAACAATTCCTGATCCGGCAAAGTCTGAGAAGCCTAGGTCGCCTAAGTTATATAGACCAAATACATTCGCACCATTCCATGTCCAAGAACCTTCTAATGGGTAAATAAGGCCAGTCATGACAACTGCAAAAACTAAGAATGATACAAGTTTCATACGTTCAGCAACTGCACCTGAAACAATTGACATCGCAGTAGCAACAAATACAACCTGGAAGAAGAAGTCCGAACCTTTAGAATAAACAGCACCGCCAGTGAAGTCAGCTTGCTTAGTCATTTCAGCAATTGTATCAGCAACATAGGTATCGCCAACGATTGTTGAAGAAAGAAATACACCACCATCATACATAATGTCATAACCGACAATAAGATACATAACGCATGAAATAGCAAATAGAGCGACGTTCTTAGTTAAAATTTCAGCAGTATTTTTGGTTCTAACCAATCCTGCTTCAAGCATAGCAAAACCTGCTGCCATCCACATAACCAGTGCACCGCAGACTAAAAAGTAAAAGGTATCCATTGCGTATTGCAAATGAAAAATATTAGCTTCCATAAAAATTCTCCTTTATAAATATCATTCGATTAAAGTGCTTCAGCACCAGATTCGGATGTTCTAATTCTGATCACTTCCTCAATTGATGAAACAAATATTTTTCCATCGCCAATTTTGCCCGTATGAGCAGCTGACTTAATGGCTTCTAATACTTCATCCAACCGATCGGCTGCAATAGCAATTTCAATTTTTACCTTTGGTAAAAAATCAACGACATATTCAGCACCACGATATAGTTCGGTGTGTCCTTTTTGACGACCAAAGCCTTTGACTTCGGTAACTGTCATACCAAAAACCCCAATTTCTGATAATGCTTCACGAACATCATCCAGCTTGAAAGGTTTTACAATTGCTGTGACTAGCTTCATTGTGTTCTCCTTAAATGATAAATAAACAATTTGGTGAGTTATATAGAGCACGGCCTGTGCCACTTGTTAAATTATCATTTAAATACAATAAGATAAGATTTTCTTTGGACGAAAGGATTTGTTTGCACCAAAATAAAGCACCAAAATGGTGCAATATGTATAGTGAAATGGATCAATAATTAACAGAGAATGAATATGTTATGATACTGCTCATATACAGATTTTTTATAACTGAAAAGTATTACTAAACTTACCATGCCATAATGAAATTGATTTATGAAAATTAAATAATGCGAGACATCCGACAAATCATAAAAGATAGAATTAAAACTCAACAATCGTTGGGCTTATATCGTCAGCGAAAGATAATTGAGTCAGCACAATCTGTTCACATTAAAATTAAGCAGCAAGAATTTCTAAATTTTTCATCTAATGATTATTTAGGTTTGGCAAATCATCCTAAATTGAAAAAAGCTTTTCACAATGGTGTTGAACAATATGGTTGTGGTAGTGGTGCTTCACATTTAATGAGTGGACATACTCGAGCACATCATCAATTTGAAGAAGAAGTGGCTGACTTTTTAGGTGTTGAAGCAGTATTGCTATATTCGTCAGGCTATATGGCTAACTTAGGGATAATGAATGCCTTATTAAGCAAAGATGATGGTATTTTTCAGGATAAACTCAATCATGCTTCACTAATCGATGCCGGTGTTTCTGCCAGTGCTAAGATGAAACGATTTTCTCATCTGGATTATAATCACTTACAACAATTATTGGAAAAAACTAATGCACAGTATAAATTTTTAGTGACCGATGCTGTTTTTAGTATGGATGGTGATGTAGCCGATTTAAAGAA
>JADGAU010000088.1 GCA_015231865.1 Gammaproteobacteria bacterium
TCTAGCACCCGTTTCTCCCGTTCGCTTTTCCTTTTATATATCTGGATATAGCCTAAGAGCATGGACAGAAAGATAAGGACATAAAGAGTGTATGCCCACCAGCGCTTCCAGGGCGGAGAGATCACGCTGATCGGCAATGCCACTTCCTGTTGCGGCAGCGACCACACGCCGTCGTTGTTGGTTCCCCTTATGCGCAGGGTATATTCGCCACCGGGCAGATTGACATAACGCCCCTTTCTGTCGGTGCCTGCGTCGTACCAGTTGCGGTCGAAGCCTTCCAGCATATACTGGTATCGGTTTTTCATCGACCGTAGGAAATTGAGAGCCACATACTCGAAATCAAACGAATTGTTTCGCCAGTCGAGCTGCAGCGTTTCAAGGATTTCCGGCGCGGCACTGGTTTTGATCAACTCGCCTTCCTGCATTAGCGATGTCAGGTAAATCGGCGGTGAGTTCTTGTTGTCCTCCAGGCTTTCGGGCCGAAACAAATTGACGCCATTGAAGCCTCCAAAGAACAGGTGACCGTCTCTGGTAGCTACACGCGAAGTGGGCCAAAAGTTGTGGCTGACGAGCCCGTCATCCACTGAATAGGACTTTATGACCTTTTCGCTGTTAGGATCAAACTTTATGATGCCTAAGTCCGTCCCCAGCCACAAAAAGCCGTTTAGATCCTGTATCACGTTATTCACGATTGTTGCATGAAATCCCTGCGCCTGGCCAAAGCGTTGGAATTTACCTGTTTTGGGATCCAACCGGTTAAACCCCTTGTCGGTGGTCACCCAAATGCGTCCTTCGCGATCCTGAATAACGTCATAGACGGTGTCCGAGCTGATCGTGGTGGGGTCCTTGGGGTCATGTTGGTGATGGGTGAATCGTTCTGTGCGCTTGTCAAACTTCTCCAGTCCACCACCCCATGTCGCAATCCACATGATGTTGGGGTTTTCTCGTTCGGCAATAAAGCGGATCGAGGTGACGGCTGCATAGCTATCCGGGTCGTTAGGGTCCGGTTTATAGATCTTGCGCTCGGAGGTTCGCAGGTTGAAACGGTTGAAAGCCATGTCCCAACCAACTGCCCACACAATATCCTCGTCCTCGTGGTCCTGAATCATCGCATAGAAAGAGGTATCGTCAGTTAGATGCCGGATGACCTTGCCGGTATCGCGGTCGAATTCCACCAGACCGCTAAAAGTTGAAACGTAGAAATTGCCCGCGCGATCCTCAAAGAAACCGCAAGGATATCCCTGCGGCAGGGCCGTAGGATCTTCGGGATCGTAACCGTAATGTATAAAGCTCTTGCTGTCTTTATTAAAACGCTCCAGGCCCTTGCCAAATGTACCTATCCACAGGTTCTCCAGCCGATCCTCATAAATCGGTAGAGCCTGGTTATAGGCGATTGAATTGGGATTGTTCGGATCATGGGTAAAAACCTCGAAACGGAAGTGCCGTGGATCGTATTTGTCAACCTTTCCATTGTTGTTCACGATCCACAGGACACCTTCCTTGTCTTCCAGTAGGCCTAGTATAGCATCGGTAGTAAGATTGTTGGGTGCGCCCATGCTACGGTTCTGGATCCGGGTTTTGCCCGTCGCCGGATCGAACATGGCTAGACCTACTCCCTCAGTGTCGTCAAGGAAGACGATCTTACCGTCACGGGTGTAGTAAATTTCCTGGATGTTGATGTCCGGTACAGATTCTAGGTCGCCCTTGCGAGGGGCAAAAAGCTTGAAAGACTTTGTGACCTTGTCGTAACGGATCAGGCCATGACGCTTGCTGGCAAACCAGAGAATTCCTGCCTTATCCTCGATCATTGAGCTGATGTCGCTGGCCGGTAGGGATTTTGGGTCGTCAGGATCATGCAATAGGCGGCGAACCGTACCTGCCTGTTTGTCGATGAAAGCTAATCCCTCGTGGGTTGCAACCCAGATGATGCCGTCGCGATCTTCAAGCACGCAACGGATTTCGTTATCCGGCAGCGAGTCGGGGTTCTCCGCCTCGTGACGGTAATTTTTGAACTTACCTTCCCGGCGGTCGTAGGCACTTAGTCCGCTGGATGTACCAAACCACAGCAGACCATCTCGATCCTCGATGATCGTCGTAGCTGAGAGCAAAAAGGTACTTCCCGCAAGACTGTTTTCCGGGTCATCGGGATCGTGGAAAAACGAGTTCCAGGTATTGGTTTTTTTGTCGTATCGGTTGAGGCCGTTGTTGGTGCCAATCCAGAAAACCCCTTCCCTGTCTTCCAGCACTTGTGTGACAAAATCGTTGGACAAAGCCGTTGTACGTGAGTTGAAAGATTTGACGCTACTGCCGTCGAAGCGAACCAATCCGTTAAAAAATGAGCCGAACCAGAGAAAGCCTTCCCGGTCCTGCAGCGCAGCGTGGGTCGGTTGGCCTCCAATGTCAAAGGCAGGTGTAAACTTCATTAAGGGTGGCGTTGTGGTCTCCGAGCTGGAGGTTGGGGTGGGTAGCGAAACCGGTGCATCGGCATGAGCCGTGGCGAAGAAGGCCAGCGCAAATAGAAGATAGCTAAGTGCCTTTATCAGCTTGCCGGAACCACTAACTGTGTTCGTAGTCGGGCACTTCAGGTGTGTCCTATCTTCCAACGAGTCTATTCGGGGGCGCCCAATCAATTGAACCTTTGGATTGTAGTCCATGTCAACACTCATCTGTTCGAGCCTCTAAACAGTATCGATTATCAATGGTTAGCTTTTTGTTTAAATTGAATCCCATGCTGGTACAGGCTTTCTTTTAGGTACAGCCTTAAGGATTTTTTTTACATTATCTTTTAAATCGGTAATTTTTCTATTTTCCAACCGTTCTTCAATAGAGGATAATGCTTCTAACTGGCTTAATTGAGTTGTCAATAAATAATTTGCAAGGTTATTAATTGATACACCTTGATGCTTAGCCTCATGCTCTAAGCGAAACTTTAGCTCCATAGGAACCCTTAAAGTAACAACTTGTGATTTACTCATTTTTAGTTCTCCACAACTGATAAAACTCTCTAGGTGTCAAAACAACAAAAGGATAGTGTTTTAATTCATTTTGATTAAAATCTTTAACATTAGAAGTAACCAAATAATTACTATTGCTTTTAAAAGCACACTCAATCAAAAAATTATCATTTTCATCTAATAAATTTGGGCGTAGACGATAATAAACTACTTCTTTTTTTGCCAACAATATCAATAAGTCTAAAATTTCTTCAATTTGTTGAGTATTAAGTTGATGTTTTACCATTAAGCCTGGTCTTTTTAAAACATCATCATACTCAAGTACTACGGATGTTGTTAAAGCTAAATGCAGTTTTTCTTCAATAACAAGGTTTAAAATTTTGTGTGATGCTCCTTCTTGACTGAGTAGTCCAGCAAGAATCACATTGGTATCAACTGTAATTACCATATAAAAATGATAGTACATACGTTTACATTAGTCAATTATTAACACTAACAGCGAGGCTATTACCAAGCTAACGACTAAATCAGCTGCCGATGAAGGAGGTCAGCTAGATTTTTTTGTTAGTTGTGATAACTCTACATCATCTTCATCAAGTGGATGATTATTACCAACTTTAGATAACGCTGCTTCAAATTTATCACGAGAGGCTCTATTAGCACGGTTTTCCAAATATTCTTCAGTTTTTAAGGCCGATAGCTTTTCTGCCAATGCAGTAGAAATAAAATGATTAATGGAAATTCCTTCATGTTTGGCTATTTCTTTTACTTCTTTATGAAGAAAGTTGGGAATGCGTAAACTTACCGTGCTCATATTAATCCTTGCTCAAGTATAAATTCAGCCTTGACATAATTGTTAGTTTTTTTGATTGATTAAGCAACTTGTCTGTGAAGTGGCTTAATAGAATTTAATTCCTTTTCTTCTATCTTCATAGCTTTATATAAATCCCAACGCAACTGTAAATTTAACCAGAAATCTTCAGAAACATTAAAAAATAAGAAAGTCTTAGTGCTGTTTCATTAACCCTTTGATATGGCACATGAATAGCTTTAGCTAATTCCTTTTGTGTAATTTCCATTGGAATTAAAAATTCTTCAAACAGCATTTCATCTGGATGAGTTGGTTCTCTATGTGTAGGTATACGAATCATGTTAGCCTCAGTGGTAATCAATTATTTCAACAAGGTACTCATTCTGATATAAAAGGTAGATTTTTAAAGGCTAGCTATTATTTTTTTGACTTAATAAGAATAGATTTATAAGTAAAAAAGTATCGCTCATCATTGATCTTTTCAAATTTATAGTTGCTATTATGGCATCTTTTAGCAATTTCGTAAAAACCTACTCCTCCCCCTTTTGAATGCGTATTTTCACCACTTTTCCTAAGCTCTTTGTAACGTTTTCGAATACCTTGCCGATCTAATTGACTGATTTCTTCTAATTTAGGTTCAACTTTTTTTCTGTCTTCTAAGGAAATAATATTAGTCGTGGTTATCACATATTGCGACTTTGTATCCTGGACTTTGATGATACCTTTAGAAACCACTTCTTCATTCGTTACATCGCTGCTTTTTGCATAATTCATGACATTTTGAAACTGTTCAGACAAAATAGTTAGAAGATTGCTGATAACACCAATATTATCGACACAATCTTCTATGGTATCCGTAAAATCTCCAAGTATCGATTGTTTAAAAAGACCATCATATTCAAGTATTGTGATTGCCTTATTGTCAATAATAAAAGCGCCAAATAACACATCATCTTGCGTGTCATTCAATAATTCTTCAAATGTTTTGCGCTGTTTGGCTAAAGGTAATTGGAAGTTAGATTCAATGGCTTTATCGGATATCTTATCTTTGATCACATTATCCAGATCAAGATAAAACTTTAATTCTTCCTGAATCTCAATCGATGTCTCTTCTATCACTTCATCTGAACAGTGAACCGAATAATAAGAGTCATTATCTGTATACCATAAAGAACCGTTATTAGCGGTATATTTTAGGGTATTATCAAGTTTGTTGTAATAAACTACAGACATTGGGCATTTTTCTTGCCCTGTTTTACTAGTAATAGCGGAATTAAAATAATTAAACACCCACAAACTATCGACTTTTAAGTGATCTTTATGATTGATTGATGACACAATTTCTTTTTCAATACCATTTAAGATCATGGTAAAAAAAGCACTTTTGATATTGTCAATTTTAGAATCAATCATTACATAAGCAAATTCATTATCATTGATTTCAATAAACAAGTAATTTTTAGAGGTGACGACATCTTTTTTGCTCTGGATAATAAAAAAATCACCAAAACAATCCAATAACGATTTATCATCAGGTACAAGAGATTGCTGCATCAAGGAAGCATAATCGAGATTTTCTTTGGCTAAAGAGGCTAATTGATCATTGCTTGTTTCCAGGCTGGTAATTAAATTTTTGAGCGTTAATTCCCGTTTAACTCTGGATAACAATTCTTTGGGTTTAAAAGGCTTAGTAATATAATCAACGCCACCCACTTCATAGGCTTTTTCAATGCTGTCTTCATCATTTTTAGCCGTTAAAAAAATAACCGGAATGTCTCTGGTAGCCGGATCATTTTGTAGTCTTCGACACACTTCATAACCATCGATTTCCGGCATCATAATGTCCAGTAAAATGAGATCGGGAAGTGTTCCTGATTGCAAAAATTTAAGTGCTTGCTGGCCACTTTTGGCTGCTAAAATTTGATGTTCAGAAGATAATAAATCGACAACAATATTAATATTAAATCGTTCATCATCAACGACCAGAATCTTACTTTTATCCATTACTTTGCCTTAATTAATATTGAGGTTTAAGAGTTTCGAAAAATACTTTTATTTCTACCGGTGCCTTTTGCTTCGTAGAGCGCATCATCTGAAGCTTTTAACAGTTCATCAAAAGAATGATGAGTCATGAGCTTTTCAACCACTCCAATACTAATAGTAACATTTAGTGTTCTAGATTTATCAATTGCTACGTCAGTTTGTTCTATTGTTTCTCTAATACTTTCCAGATTCTCAAGAACTTTATCTTGTGTCAGCCCTTGATAAATGATTGCAAATTCTTCTCCACCTAAGCGGCCCAAGCAAGTATCACCAGGCAAATTTTCTTTAATGTTGGACACAACGCTTTTTAAAACAACATCACCAATTGGGTGGCCATAAGTATCATTAACCGATTTGAATTTATCAATATCAGCCATCGCAGCAAACACTGGCTCAGAAGATTGGAACATTTTCTCGGCTATTTCAAAGAACTTTCTTCTGTTAAAAATATTCGTTAACTGGTCATAAGAAGAAATATGTTCCAGGTGATTAATTAAGGTTTGCATTTTAAGATGCGTTCGAACTCTGGCTATCAACTCTTTTGTCTTAATTGGTTTAGTAACATAATCGACGCCACCAGCCTCAAAAGCCTTTCCGATACTATCTTCATCTGTTTTAGAGGTAAGAAATATAATCGGTATATCTTTTGTTTTTTCATCACTTTTAAGTTTTTCACAAACTTCATAACCATCCATTTCCGGCATCATAATATCAAGTAAGATTAAATCGGGTTTATTGTCTGATGTAGCCACTTTAAGTGCTTGCTCACCACTTTTAGCAGCCAGGATTTGATGCTCTGATTTTAATAAATCGACAACAACATTAATGTTAAAACGTTCATCATCAACCACTAATATCTTTTGCTTTTCCATGAATTAACCTTCTATTTTTTTAATAACTTTATCGTTTCTAATGCTTGTTCAAATTCGAAATTTTCGACATCATTGATTAGTGTAGATAAAATTTCCTGTTCATAAAGATGTCCATATTGATGAGCAAATTCTTTAACCTTGTCTTCACTTTCTGCATCCATCATTTCCAACATGGATATGAGTTCAGATAAATTTCTTAAAAGCTCTTCTTCATCAACTGCAGTTACTGTATTATGATTAGACTCGTTTACTTGTTGAGTACTTAATAAATCTTTAATACTTGAGATTACACGTTCAAAATCTTGGCTAAAGACATTTAACAATTCCTGATAGGGTTCACTGTTTTTAAACGCCAAATCTAAATTAAACGACGACTCATACAATTTATCAGCACCAATCGTACCAGCAATACCTTTAATGGTATGAACCATTCTTTTGGCTTCTTCTTCGATTTTATTGTCTAAATCATCGTTTATTTTATGTAAATCTTGATGGTGATCATGATAAAAGTCTTTTAGTAATTTGTAAAAGAATGTTTCACTAAATCCTTTTCGTTGTATTGCTGATTCGATATCAATGCCTGGAAGCTGAAGCGGCAAACTTAACTCAATAGAATCGTTAGTTATTTTTGTTTTTGATATGGTCGTTTTTGATATGGTCGCTTTAGATCGATCAATATTATTTAAGTTAATCCACTGTAACAATTTATCGAACATATCCTTTGGATCAATGGGCTTTGCGATATGATCATTCATACCTGAATCTAATGCATTTTTTTTATCTTGAGTCATCGCATTAGCCGTCATTGCCAATACCGGTAAATCCTTAAATTTATCTTGTTCTCGAATTTTTTTGGTGGCCTCATAACCATCCAAGACTGGCATTTGAATATCCATTAAAACACAATCATAGGTCTCTTTTTCTAGCTTCTCGAGGCTCTCTTGCCCATTATTAGCAATGTCGACATCTATTAATGCTCTTTCCAGAAATTCCCTGGCAACCTGTTGATTGATTTTATTATCCTCAACCAATAGTACATGAGCACCGTTTAACTGAGATATGGTCTGTTGCATGTCTTCATTATGGTTAAGCGTATTTTTATAGTGTTTTTTCTTATGCCCCATTGCGACCAAAATAGCATTGATCATATGCGAAGGCATAATGGGCTTTGTACAAAAAGACTGTATATCAACGCCATGTGCCGCCTGAATAGCTTCTTCTTTGCCATGAGAAGTGAGCATAATAATTTTAGGTTTGTTTTTTATTAAATCACTATTGGTAATTGCTTTAGCAAGCTCAATACCATCCATTCCAGGCATTACCCAATCCACGATAACGAGTTGGTAAGATTCATCTTCATTTTGCTGAATCAATTGAGTTAATGCGCTTTCACCACTACTTACCTGTTCAATGTGCAAATCATAAGCTTCTAACATGGAACTGATTATTTTTCTCGATGAGATATTATCATCAACAATCAATACACGAAGTCCAGTGATATCCTTAATGAGAGAACGCTTAGCTGAAGTATCAACTGGTTGTTTATCAAAACGAGCAGTGAAATGAAATGTACTGCCAATGTTTTGTTCACTTTCTACCCATATTTTGCCATTCATTAATTCCGTAAGTTTTTTGGAAATAACCAGTCCTAAACCGGTACCACCATATTTACGTGTTGTCGAAGCATCTGCTTGAGAAAATGATTGAAATAATTTACTCTGTTGTTCTGCTGTCATACCAACACCGGTATCTGTAACGGAGAAATGTAATTGAACTTGTTGATCGCTTTGTTGATCGCTTTGTTGAGCATCCAGTTCGATTAATTCAATTCTAAATATAATTTCTCCCTTTTCAGTAAATTTAACTGCATTATTACCTAAATTAATCAGTATCTGACCTAAGCGTAACGGATCACCAATTAATTCAATCGGTATGTCAACTGGAATATCAACCATCAATTCCAAAGCCTTTTCTTGTGCCTTAAAGCCGACGAGACTAGTGATATTGTCTAAAACTTCATCAAGCTGAAAATTAATCCTTTCGATTTCAATTTTGCCAGCCTCAATTTTAGAAAAGTCCAGGATATCATTAATAATTCCAAGTAAAGCACCCGCTGAATAATGGACTTGTTGTATATAATTACGCTGCTTATTATCTAATTGTGTTTCAAGAGCAAGATGAGACATACCTAAAATGGCATTCATCGGCGTACGAATCTCATGTGACATATTCGCCAGGAAATTTGATTTAGATACATTAGCCGCTTCAGCATCATCTTTTAGTTTCACCATTTTGCGATTAACTTTTTCTTTTTGCTCTATATCATTTTTAATCGCATCAGCCATATTGTTAAAATTATTGGCTAATAATCCAACTTCATTTTCGCTAGTTACTTTTGCTCTAATATCGTAATCACCTGTAGACATTCTTTCTACAACATGAGTCAATTCTTCGATAGGACTAATCAGGTTTTTTCTACGAGAGTAAAACTCTAAAAACATGGCACTGATAATGACTAATAACAGTATCCCATAGTTCTTAAATAGTTGATCTTGTCGCTTAGACAGCTTTTGAAGTTCTTCATGACTATGGTTCTTAAAATCGCTTACAAAATTCTCAACGATACTTATAGTTGACTTTAAACTCTTATGATATTTTTGGATATCAAATTGCTCTAGTAACTCATTCTTCCCTTTAGAATGATGTAAATCTATTCTCTCTAATTCAATAGTTAAAAGTGCTTTTGAGTCATTTATTTGTTGAATAAAATTCAACCATAATTTACTTTTAAAAATAGTTGAGAGGTTTTCTTTATAGATAAAGCTTGTTGAATTGACACTTTGTAAAATAGTCGTTTCATCAATTTTTTTATTAGCAAGATATTGATTAAAGTATTCTTGATTCGAATTAGGAGATTGAGAATAAATAACAAAGTTTTGAAACCGTTCTTTTAATTTTTGCTGAATAATATCAGTGAGTTGAATAGCCGATATTTGGTTTTTTTCAATAATATGCGTTTTATTGCCGATATTCCATTGCATCAGTGATAATGTCACCATGCCAGCAGTAACGATAGCAACAAGTATTAATCCTCTATTTGACGACTGACGTATCTTCATAGTAGTTTCTTTTACTCAAAGGCCAATATTTGTCGCTTCCAATGGTGTTGCAATAAAAGAGACAATAAGGTGCTAACAATAGGGAATACGATCATTAATGGTATCCAGATAACACTGGCAACGTAGGAACCTTTACCATCCGGCATAAAAATATAAATAACAAAAATGATAATAAGTTCGAGTACGACAGCAAAAATATAATGCATATACCATTTAAAATCTAAATGATATGAGACTAAAATATAGCGCCATAAAAAGCCAACAGCCATAGCCGTTATCACGGTCATTACGCCTGGAACAGCACCTGCTCCTCCCTGAAAATAGCGAAAGCCAGCAGCTATCATTCCACCAATAAGAATAATGCGCCAATTAAGAAAAATAGCCGTACAACTTAATAACACCCATCTTGCATCGACAAATATTCCTTTATCAATATGAACGGGGGTACTTAATATAGCGACAGTCATTAAGCCAATAGCGATTCCAGATGAAAGAATTTCAATATTTTTATTCGGAAACGTCACTGAATTAATGGCAAATTCATAAACAGCGACTAAACCAAAAAGTAGAATTGAACTAAAAATAAAATCTAAATAGATATCCATAAGCTTAAGTCAGTTGTTTAATTATTGTTAAGGCATGTTCAAAATCAAAATTATCAACATCATTAATCAATTGCTTTAATATCTGTTGATTTAAATAAGGGCCAAATTTGCTTTGAATATCTTTTAATTTATCTTCACTGGCCGTATCCATCATTGTCAGCATATCTCTTAATTCCGCCAATTCTTTATTAAATAATTCTGAGTCAAATTCAGTCTGTTTACTTTCACTAGGTTTCTGCTTCTGTTGATCCTGGGCTAAAGAGGTTTTAAGTGCCGACATGATGGCTTTAAAATCCATTTTAAAAGCATCAATTAATTCAGCATTACATTCATTATTTTTTAACGCCAAATCTAAATTTTTTGATGATTCAAATAACTCATTTGCGCCAATGGTTCCAGCAATACCTTTGATAGTATGAACCATTCGTTTTGGTGTTTCTAATGATTGCTTGTTTAAATCATCAATAATAATTTCCAGGTCAGCATGATGATCATCATAAAAATCGCTTAATAATTTCATCATAAAGCTTTGACTAAAACCTTTTTGCTCAATAACAGCGTCGATATCCAATCCTGGTATCATCAGCGTTAATTTTTTATCAACAACCTCTGATTCTACAGGTGTTTCAGTATTAGTAGATTCATTTTCTAATATAGTCGCATTATTTTTATTAGGTTGAATCCATTGAAGTAATTTGGTGAATAATTCATTAGGATTAATGGGTTTTGCAATATGTTCATTCATGCCAACCATCATCACTTTTTCTTTTTCTTCTGCCATGGCATTAGCCGTTAATGCAAGAATAGGTAAATGCTTATATTTATCTTGTGCACGAATTTTCTCAGCTGCTTCATAGCCATCCATTACCGGCATCTGAATATCCATTAAGACGCAGTCGTAGTCTTTGGTTTCAATACACTGTAAAGCCTCCTGACCATTATTGGCAATATCAACCATAAATTTTGCTTGCTGTAATAATTCCCGGGCTACTTGCTGATTAATTTTATTATCTTCTACTAACAAGATAGAAGCGCCTTGAACCGGAAGCAATGATTGCATATTAAAGGTACGGCCATGCCCCCGCTTATTCTTACTAAGTTCCGTTTCCTGACCAAATACCGTCATAATACTATCAAGCAGCAGTGAAGCAGTTATCGGTTTTTGTAAAATATGATCTAAAAGTTCTTCTCCTGGTTCGCCGGCAAAATCACTATGCGAGTGAGACGTTAACAGAATAATTTTTGGTAACACTTCCAGACTCAGTTGATTTTTAATAATTTCCGTGGTTTGTAGACCACTCATGCCCGTCGACATTGAATAATCCATTAAGATTAGTTGATAGGGTTCTGACGATTGTTTAATCATTTCAATAGCCTTTTCTCCATTGTCAGCAGAATTAACCCGTACTTTTATTTGCTCTAAATACGTGACCGTAATGCCTCTGGCAACGGCATTGTCATCAACGACTAAGACGTTCATTCCTTCCAGATCGGAAGCTAATGGCTGTGTATAAATTTCAACTGAGTGATCAACGCCGAACAATGCCTCAAAACAAAAGGTACTCCCCTTCCCATATTCACTATTAACCCAAATACGGCCATTCATCATTTCGACCAATTGTTTGGATATCGTCAGTCCCAGACCGGTACCACCATATTTTCTGGATGTGGATGTGTCTGCCTGACTAAAGGATTGAAACAGATTATCCATTTGTTCTTCGGTCATACCAATCCCGCTATCCTGGATAGAGAACTTTAATTTAACGGAGTCATCACTATACTCAAGAGTCTTAATGCTAATGACGATTTCTCCGTTATTGGTAAATTTAGCAGCATTATTGGTAATATTAATTAGAATTTGTCCTAATCTTAATGAATCGCCAATCAAACTATGCGGAACGGATTCAGCAATTGAAAATAATAATTCAACGCCCTTTTCCTGTGTTTTTAAAGTCACCACTGTTGCTAAATTACTTAAAACGTCATCAAGGAAAAATGGCTGATGTTCTAATTTCAGCTTCCCGGCCTCAATTTTTGAAAAGTCTAAAATATCATTAATAATTCCCAATAATGCATTAGCTGAAGAAAAAACCTTGCTTAAATAGTCTTCTTGTTTAGGTGTTAATTCCGTTTTCATTGCTAAATCAGTTAGGCCAATAATGGCATTCATTGGGGTTCGAATTTCATGCGACATATTAGCAAGAAAATCAGATTTAGCTTGAGTTGCAGATTCAGCCTTTAACTTAGCAATTAATAAAGCTTCTTCAAGTTTTTTGGTCTCATCTATATCAATATGAACACCAATAAAGCGAACTGGATTCCCCTGTTCGTCTCGCTCTACAACTTTTCCATAGTCATCAATCCACTTCCATTGTCCTTCCTTACTTTTCAGTCGATGTGGGAAGTGATACATTTTAGTTCGGCCTTCAATATTATCGTTGATGGCAGCAAATGCTTTATCTAAATCATCCGGGTGGACAAGATTACTCCATTTATCTGCTGTATTAGGAAATGTATTTGGCTCATAACCAAGCATGGTTTCCCATATGTCATTAGTAAATAATTCACCCGTTTGAGGGCGCCAATCCCATAAGCCAAGATTTGCGGCTTCATAAGCCATTTGCAGTTGTTCTTTTTGGGAAGAAAGTTTTTCTTCACCTTGTTTTAGTTGTTCGTGAGACAAAGAAGCAAGTACGCGATTACGAATAAACAGAGCAGTTAATAGAAAAATTAATACAATAGTGACTGAAACACCTGTTATTGTCTGTTTCCTTATCAATTGAATTGACTGATAAGCTTCACTAAAATCCATTTCGGTCACAATTCCATAACGCATATTACTTTCCCATAACCAGGTACCCACAACAGGAACACCACGATAATCATTGTAACCATCAAGGTTCATACCATTAATTCCATTTACAGCTTTTTTTGCCATCAAGGTTAAAGGCAAATCTTCCCTTTCCTGTTTAGCAACAAAACCTTTCGTTAAATCCCCCCCAGGATCTTTAATTGCCACATTAACGACACTTGTACTATCACTTTTAACTAAGCCAATATTTTCTAAATCAACAGTAAAGCGACTTTCACTGATCATTTCACCCTTGTCATTGAAGGCATAACTTTCACCGGTTTGTCCCATACGACCATTTTTTAAAAATTCAGAAAAATCCCTTGCAGGATCGATTAAAAAGACCAAAATAGCATCAATGGAATCAACCACTAAAGGAATTGATGCGCCGACCATCATCATTGGCTGATCACCAAATAAGGGGTTTTCTTCAGGTCTTTGAAAAGGCAAATTTAAAGCAGTAAAATTTGGACCTTGAAGTACACGTTTTAAAAAAGCCAAGTCTTCGGGGTTTGTAAATTTTTTACCAACATATTCCAGCTTATCACTGGAAATGATATGTCCATCAGATTCAAGCAACAAAAACCCGGAATAAGTTTGTTCTTTCATCACAGAGTCAAGCAGTTTATTGATTGCAGACTGATTAGGGTGATACCTCATTCCACCATGATGATTTGCTGAATTAATCCTTGCCAT
>JADGAU010000089.1 GCA_015231865.1 Gammaproteobacteria bacterium
GCTTCTGTTGGGTGTGCGGTAAAGACAGGCATATAAGTTAATTCATTAAGTAATGTTTGTAACTCATCAGCACTGATATTTAGCTGTTTAAATTCAGATAGCGTTGTGTCAAATGAACCTTCCCATAAAACCTCATTTTGACTGGCTTCCCGGCGACGGCTTTTATGTTGTTGTAGTTCATCAGCAATATTAGCCAGATTAAAATAGCTACTAAAAGCTCGAATTACCTGTTTTAGGCACTTAGAATCTAATTGCTCAATTTGTTCGTTAAGTCGTGTTCTTTTTTCAGGCTGTTCTTCTTTTCGTAAATCAATATAGCCCTGACGAAGATCTTCAACAACATCAAATATGGTTTCTCTGTTTTGTTCTTTTAAAACTTCACCGAGTATAGTTCCCAGTAGTTTTACACGAGATCTAAGTTCTTTATCACCCTGCATATAATTATTACCTGTTAGTTTTATAGCTGAGCATTATAACATTAATAATAACTAATGTTTAATACGACAATTTTATCCTTTTAATAAATCAGGGCATATGTAATTTTTATCAAGACAAAAGATGAAACAACATGAGGGTATGTTCTATAATGAGCACAAATTTTTTTATTAGGAAGTTCCAATGTCACAATTATCCCGTCCCAGTGGACGTATGGCTAATCAGCCAAGAGACGTTCGTATTACCCGTAAATATACAAAACATGCAGAAGGTTCAGTTTTAATTGAAACAGGCGAAACTAAAGTTATTTGTACTGCCAGTATTGAAACAAAAGTGCCTCCTTTTTTAAGGTATAAGAAAATAAAAGAAGGATGGGTTACAGCAGAATATGGTATGTTGCCAAGAGCAACTGGAAAGCGTATGAAGCGTGAAGCAGCGCATGGAAAGCAAGGCGGACGAACCTTGGAAATTCAACGTTTAATTGGCCGTTCTCTTCGTGCAATAGTCGATTTGAAAAAGCTGGGCGAGCATACTATTACTATTGACTGCGATGTTATTCAGGCAGATGGCGGTACTCGAACAGCTTCAATTACAGGTGCTTATGTGGCGCTAGTTGATGCAGTTCAGTATTTACTGGATAAAAAAATGATTGATAAAGACCCAATTAAGGGGCAGGTTGCTTCTATTTCAGTTGGCGTTTATAAAGGAACAGCGATTTTAGATCTGGATTACATTGAAGATTCAAACGCGGAAACCGATATGAATATTGTGATGGATGAAAACTTGAACTTCATAGAAATTCAAGGTACCGCTGAAGCAACGCCTTTCACCAGCGAACATTTATTAGACATGCTGGAACTTGGAAAAATTGGTGTTAAAAACTTATTATCTGAACAACAAGAAGCGCTAAAAGATTGGACGCGTTAATTGTTGTTGGCTATTTTACACAATAAAAAAATATATTTGAGCAAGCAATTATGAAATCTTTTTTAAACTTGTAAACACAATCTCAAGTTGAATAAGGCATTGTTCAAATAGTTCATCAATATTATCCGCATTTTCTTCACATCCAAGTTGTAAAGCAAATGCGGCTTGTTGCAGATCAGCCATACCCAGATTAGCGGCAACCCCTTTGAGGGTGTGAGGAAGACGAGATAGCGCAAATGGGTCATCATTTTTTTGAGCTTCAATAAAGTCTTGTTTAAAATTTCGTTGGTTATTGTGAAACTTGTTTAACAGACGTTTATATAAATTAAGATTATTTTGTGTCGTTGCTAGGCCAACTTTTATGTCAATACCGGGCATTTCTGGCAAGCTTTCTTTTTTATTGTCTGTAGGGGCTTTGGGAACCGGTTTAGATTTAATTTTATCTGCTTTAGGTTTAATCCATCTGGCCATTGTCGCAAACATTTGTTTCGGGTGAATGGGTTTTGAAATATGATCATTCATGCCAACGGCTAACACTTTGTCTTTATCACCTTTCATAGCATTAGCTGTCATGGCAATAATAGGAAGGTCTTTGAACTTTTCCTGCGCCCGAATTTTTCGTGTTGTTTGATAGCCATCCATAATAGGCATTTGGCAATCCATTAACACACCGTCTACAGTCATATAATTCAGTAATTTCAGTGCTTCTTTGCCATTAGCCGCTGTTTCAACCTTCATGTCATGCATTAATAAAAGTTCACGAGTTAATTCTTGATTAAGCTCATTATCTTCAACCACTAAAATCGTTGCTTGCTTTAAGCATGAAATATCACTTGAGGTTTCTGAATCCTGAGTTGATAATTTAATAGGTTTGGATTTTTCTTGCTGCTGATGTAAACAAACGGTAAAGAAAAAAGTACTGCCTTGTTCTGGAAGACTATCTACCCAAATTTCGCCTTGCATTAACTGGACAATTTTTTTAGAAATCGATAATCCTAAGCCGGTACCACCATATTGTCTGGTTGTTGAATTATCTGCTTGATTAAAAGCTTTAAATAAGCTGGACAACTGTTCTTTAGTCATGCCAATTCCAGAATCTTTTACAGAAAATAACAAAATAACGGTCGCATCACTTTGCTCTTTCAATTTAACATTGATAGATACTGAACCACCGGATAGACTAAATTTGATTGCATTATTGCAAAGATTAATGAGTATTTGTCCTAGTCGTAAGGGGTCGCCATTTAAAATCTTAGGCACGTCTGGTTCAACATCAACAGATAAATCAATGGATTCTTCCTGGGCTTTTAATTGGGTTATATTAATTAAATTTATGATAATGTCATCCAGGTAAAAATCAATATTTTCTAATTCAAGTTTTCCTGCATCAATTTTAGAGAAATCAAGGATATCATTAATAATTCCCAACAATGCCATTGCAGAGATATTAACTTTTTCAATAAAATTTTTAGGTTTTTCTTGTAAAGGATATTGCAATGCTAAATGCGACATACCAATAATAGCATTCATTGGCGTGCGTATTTCATGTGACATATTTGCTAAAAAAGTACTTTTAGACTTATTAGAGGATTCAGCAAGCTCTTTGGCTGTTTGCAGTTCTAACGTTCTCTCATCAACCATTCGTTCCAAAATATTTTTTTGATTTAATAACGTTGTTTCTGCTCTTTTTCGTTCTAAAAGCTGCCAAAGGTTGATGCCAAAAAATAATAAATGTTTAGCATCTTCTTCATTGTAGTCAGTCTCTTTGTTACCCACACCAATGATCATTCTGACTTTTCCATTCTCAATGACCGGCACACTGATATGTCGATGGATTTGGGTGTGCCCTTCGGGTAAGCCTTTTTTACCAGAGGCATTTGCATAGTCATTGTGAATAACGGGTTCTCTAATATAAAAGCAATCTGCCCAAATACCCGCATTACTGATTGGATAATGACTATCATGGACAGAGGTACACGCCATTAGGGTTCTGTCAGTCCAGGTACCCAGTGTGATGGTTTCCTGATCTTCATTGACAAAATGAGAATATCCCATCGCACTATCTAATAATTGTTCAGCCTGATTCATGGCAAGGCGTAATAAATTTTCTTCATCCATGCCATAAGATACATTATTCAGTTCCAGTATGGATTCTAAAAATGCCGAATTCTTATGGATAATATCTTCCGAACGTTTTCGATTTGAAATATCCAGATGTGTTCCATACATCCACAATGGCTTTTTATCATCAGTCCATGAAATGACTTCACCTCGAGTTAATACCCAAATCCAATGTCCATTTTTATGTAACATCCTAATTTCATGTTCAATATGATTCTTGTCTCCCCGTAAATGAGCGTCTAAGAATTGTTTGAGAATCGGTAAGTCATTTGGATGTATTAATTTACGGAAGGTATCAAAAGAAATTGGAGCAATTTCATCTAACTTATAACCAATAATTTGTGCCCAACGTGGACTAAAAATCGTTTCTCCAGTTTGGACATTCCATTCCCAGGTACCTAAATGGGTCGTATCAAGGATGCTATTAGCAATGTCGCGTTCTTGTTTAATGGTTTTGTTGAGTTGAGAAATATATAGAAATGGACGGCGAATAGTTTCTGTAAAAATAGCTAAATAAAGAAAATAGTAGGCAATTAGTTTGTAAATATGCCCAAGGAAGTTAGCAGTACTAGATACTTTATTATAAAGTGTAAAAAACAGCTCACCGGCTGCCATCATTAATACGGCAATAATTAAAAGAGGGATATTATATTCTTTAAGTGTGGGGCGACGAACAAATAGAATTATTGCCGTTGCCATTAAACCAAGTATGATAATCCATTCTGAAACTACCTTAAATTGAGTTAATCCTTGTCCCTTAATAAACATATCAGGTAATTGAGCCATTTTAAAAAAAATCAAATAGGACAATAAAAGTACAGATACGAGCGTTACTAAAACATAGTAATTTCGTAAATTATTGCTAACATTGGTATTAGTCTGTTGAATGGCATAAAAGAATATTCCTAATAGCGCAGAAAAACGAGCTGCAATCCAAAACCAGATTGCCTTTTCAACTGAATTTGGACTAATAAGATCAGGCATTCCGACATAAGATAAAAGATGAAAAACATCAAAAATACAGGTTGCCAGAAAAAAGCAGCCTAATAACAAAATAGGTTTAGTCTGATCTATTTCTTTAGCTGTAATCGCAATAAAAAATATTGATAAAGAAATGGCAACCGATATGGTTTCTAAAATGGAATGCGTAGATAAAAAAATATTTTCGTTAAGTGGGGTTTGAATTTTATCATTTGCTTCTAATACTAATAATGGCAGACAAATAATCAGCAAAACCCATCCAATCAGTTCAATTGGGTGCTTAGTTAACTGTTTTAGTAATGATAGATGAGTCATATGGGCATTATTTTTTTTGTGTCAATACAAAATTTACATAAAAGAGTTAATGATAAATATCTAACAATATTTCAGACTTATCCTAGCTGAATATTTATAAAAGTAAAGTAAATAATCGATAATATTAACTTAATCTGTATTATTAAAAAGCATTTTTTTAATTGCTAAAGTTAACTGATCTGAATCTTTTTTATGTTTAAACAGGCGTTTTATACAAAAACACGATATCTTTATCTATAATTTCTAATTCAAGGGAGAATTTTTTAGCTATCCAGTTAAAGGTGTTTTCTGAAAAGAAAATAATATGGGTGAGATCATTTTTGTAGTGCCAATTGGAAAATGCTTGTTGATCAATCACTCGTTTAGTCATTATGGCGAATATTCCTCCTGGATTTAAACAGTTCAACAATTGTTGAATTACTTTGTCAGGTTCTTTTAAATGTTCAAAAACTTCTGTACAGGTGATAAAGTCATATTGCTTGTGAAGTAAGTCCTCATTACGGGCATAAAACTTATCATATAAACTAATGTTATTGGTTTTTTCTTTAAGCAAAAGGGGAATCGCAGATGAATTTCCCGATCCAAAATCAAGTCCGCAACTATTTTGCTTAATTTCTTTGATTAGCGGGGTGGTAAGTCGGGAAATAAACTTTTGATAGCCTGAGTCACTAGCAATATTCTCATGTAAATCATAAATACGTTTTTCCTCGTATTTAGATAAATGACAGCGCTCAGGAACAAAAACCAGGTCGCAATTTAAACATTGAAAAAATGGTCTAATTTTATTTTCAAAATAAGGTATAGGTTCTATTATATTTTTACAAAGAGGACATGCTTGGTTAGACATAAGTTTCTAGAGACTGAGTGCTTTTGAGTATGAGCAAGTAAAAAAATATCTATAGGAAAACTTATCCCTGATCATGAATTGAGCAAAGCCCTTTCATTTCTTCAGGTGCAGAGTCTGGACAGATGCCGCATTGTTCATTTCCTGGTACTGCAAAATCTATTTTTCGGGGATAGGGTAAATCCAGGCCATTCATAATATCAATGAACTCCTGCTTTCTTTTTCCGCCTCCTAAGCGCGGATTACGAACCTTTTCCTGTGCAACGGTAGTGATAAAGCGTCCTTCATAATCATGACCGGGATAAACCAGTGTTTCGTCTGGTAAAGAAAAAATTTTATTATGAATGCTATTATAAAGGGCTTCTGCGCTGCCTGATTGAAAATCGGTTCGGCCACAGGCTTCTATCAATAAAGCATCTCCGGTGAATATTAATTTTTGTGCTGGGGTCTCAATCAGGTAAGCGTGATGATGATCGGTGTGTCCAGGAGTATACAATGGGTTAAGCTTAATTTGGCCAATCTCAAATGGTTCTCCTTCCTTAATTCCAATATCAATACAGGATGACTTTATCATTGCCGGATAGGCTATTTTGCAACCGGTTTGAGCCTTTAAAGAATGAGCTCCAGTGAGATGATCGGCATGAACATGAGTTTCGATCGTGGCAATTAGCGTCAGTTCAAGATCTTTTAAAAGCTGTAAATCACGCTCAACAGTTTCTCTTACAGGATCAATTAAAACTGCTTTACCAGAGTTTCTATCAGCAATTAAGTAAGTAAATGTCGATGAGTCGGTTTCAAAGAGTTGTTTAAATATCATTCGTTATTAATCCACAGTTAGGTTTCATTAGAGCATTATTATGTTATTTAAGTTTTTTAAATCTTGATTTGGGAATTTATGCATGGAACTATTTAATAGTCTTTATTAATAGTCTTCAATGTTATAGATTTTAACAGCCCTGTACACACGTTCCCTGAGCATTAAAGTGCATAGTCTGATCACTTAATGGTAAATGAACCGGCATGGAAGCCGCTTGAATAAATTGTGCTGTTCGCGTTCCAGGAATTAGTAGACCTTTATTAGTTGCCTGTTCGTTAGCATGTGAAGCAATGACACTCTTGGGTTTAGCTAATTTATTCATGACATAAGCCGCTTCCTTAGGGCCGGTGGTAAAAGTATCGCCTATATTAATCACCGCCAGTTGGACACCATAATGTTTATTAATGACTAAATCTTGTTCAGCCGTAATACCGGTATCTCCAGAGAGATAAACATTAAGCCCGTTTGAAAATTGAATTACATAGCCGGTTGGAGGCCCTGCATAAGCGGTTAGGCCTGAAGCGTTAAGTATATCTCCAAGATGTCCGCCAATCATAGAGCCGGAAATGCCATTGGAGTGAACAGCGGGAACGGTTGTAATTTTGACATTATTGATGTTGAATGAGCCACCAAAGCGAACTAATTTTGACTGCTGTGCATTGCCTCCAAGCGTTTTTAATTTATTGGCAAAAAATTTAGGCATTTCACTACCAGTAACAATGGTTGCATTTTTCTTCAGAGCAATATTAATGGTGTTGGTATTTGGCAGAGAGGAGACACTCATCTCAGGATTATTACATTCTCCTGCACCAATTTTGGCTATATGTTTGTCACCAACATGATCACCATGCATATGGCTGACTAATACGATATCAATATTACCTAAGCGAGGATCATCAGGTCCGGCAACTGTTCGTCCTGCATCATAAAGTAATCGTGTTCCATCGGGGTCTTCTAAAATCATCGCTCTATCATATCGGCAAAATTCACCGGTATGACTTCCCAAAGGGGTAATTTTAACGGTTTTTTGACCATCTTGTGCGGATACAAATAGAGGAAAAATAAATAATAATAAAGAAAAAAGACTTATCATTAATTTTTTACAGGCCAAACTGTTCATGATTGCTCCCAAAATATTCGTTAAATATCTACTGTTATGCTAAGGTTTCTATTGCTAATGCCGGAAAGTGAATAAAAGAAATTTTATTCCCATTTTTAATAATCATGATAATATTAGAACATAATTACAAAAAATGATAATAAAAAAAATCGAATATTGCCTTCGATAAAATCTACTATAAAATGGACAATTAAAAACTAAAAACTAAAAACTAAAAACTAAAAACTAAAAACTAAAAACTGAAAACTGAAAACAATACTCTGTTAGTCAAGGATAACGCATGTCAAATAGTGAACAGAATACTATCGTTTTAGCAAGTGGCAATAAAGGTAAATTAAGAGAATTTGATGCACTGTTTTCACCATTGGGTATTCATATTACCCCGCAGACAGAACTGGGGGTTGGTGATGTGCCGGAAACTGGGACAACTTTTGTTGAAAATGCCATTATTAAGGCTCGTCATGCAGCTAAAGTCACTGGCTTAGCAGCTATTTCTGACGATTCAGGTATTGAAATTGATTATTTAAATGGTGCCCCCGGGGTATATTCGGCAAGATTTTCGGCGGATAGCGAAGGTAATGGTGCCAGTGATGAAAAAAATAATCAGAAGGTTCTGGATTCCTTGAAAGGAGTTTCTAAAGAGCTAAGAACTGCAAGATATCAATGTATTCTGGTTTATATGGCACATGCTGAAGATGCCACGCCAATTATTTGTCAGGCTGCCTGGGAAGGAATTATTATGGAGCAAGAAGTCGGTGAAAATGGCTTCGGCTATGATCCTTTATTTTGGGTACCGGAATTTGAATGCTCATCAGCACAATTAGATCCAGAGCAAAAAAATAAAATCAGTCATCGGGGCAAGGCATTGGAAATGTTGTATCAGGAGTTAGTTAAGGTTTATAAGCACTAGTTAGAGACTAGTTTTTTAATCCTAACGGATTCTCTGGATCAATATGGTCCATAAACATCTTATTTCTATCCTTGTGTGTGACCTGATAGATTAATCCCATCCAGTTACTGACAATTTCATCAGCTGTATCATGCCAGGTATTATTTAAACGCCTGATAATGATATGTTCAGGAAAATCAGGCGCTTGTTCGTTTGCCTCTAAAGCTTTTTCTGTGAGATAACGGTACTCTCTAAATATTGCTTGTTCGAATTGATTAAAATAATTATCTGGAAATGGAGGATAGTCTTCTCTTTTGCCTTGAATAAACAACATGACTTCGCGTTTGTATTCTTTTAATAATGAAATATTGTCATACTCAGGATGCCCCTGAAAGAAAACAGTTCTTAGTCCATCTTCACTTGTTGCGAGATGTATCTCATCAGCATTTGATTTTGCCAAAATTCTTAAGTTTGCAGATTTAAATTGATCCTCGCTAATGCTGTTCCATCGAGAATGAGGTACATCAAAACGTGTATTGACACCTCGAACTAATGGGTGGCTTTCAAGAATTTTATGAGGATAAACTCCCCAGATTTTATTTTTATTTGGGAAACGTTGCTGTTTATAGCGAAACTCCATCACAGCATGCGTAGCCAGGCAGGAACATAGAGTAGAACAAACATTTTCATGGGCCCAATTAAATACCTCAATTAATGGTTCCCAGAAATCCTGATTTGATAATTCATTTCCCTCAACATTTGCCCCGGTCACAATTAAGCCATCGAGCCCTTGTGCTCTAATTTCTTCAAAGGTTTCATAATAGGTGTCAATATGTTGTTTGGCTTTCTCACTTCTTGGTAAACTATCTAAAGTAAATGGATGAACAAAGAATTGAGCAATAGGATTACTTTCACCAATCAACCTGAAAAATTGACGTTCTGTTGCCGATATTGCCGCATCAGGCATCATATTTAACAGGCCGATATGTAACTCACGAATATCTTGATGAAGTGCAACACCGGGTTGAAGAATTTTTATTCCTTCCTGTTGAAGTCGGTTAAAAGCAGGTAATTGATTGTGTGCAACGATAGGCATAAAATCTTCCTAATAAAACTTAAATAATAAATAATAAATCACTAATTTTTGAAAATGCAGGCTGCGTTAGCAAATATCAGCGATATAACAATTTTCAATCAAGATCTATTCATTTGAGTAGAGTGCTAATCACTTCCAAATAAATCTCTGGTATAAACTTTATCCGCAACATCTTTTATATCATCCGTTAAACGGTTGGCAACAATAATATCAGCATATTGTTTAAACTCTGCCAAATCATTAATAACTTTGGAATGGAAAAACTCATTTTCTTCAAGTACAGGTTCATAAATAATTACTTCGATACCTTTAGCTTTGATTCGCTTCATAATTCCCTGGATCGATGAGGCCCTGAAATTATCTGAATTACTTTTCATAATTAGACGATGGATACCAACTACTTTTGGGTTCTTTCTAATAATTGAGTCGGCTATAAAATCTTTGCGAGTGCTATTTGCGTCAACAATAGCACCAATTAAACTATTGGGGACATCTTTGTAGTTAGCACGCAGTTGTTTCGTATCTTTAGGTAAACAATAGCCGCCATAACCAAAAGATGGATTATTGTAATGACTGCCAATTCTAGGATCTAAACCAACACCTTCTATTATTTGTCGACTATCCAGACCATGAATTTCAGCATAACTATCAAGTTCATTAAAATAAGAGACGCGCATGGCTAAATAGGTATTTGAAAATAATTTTATTGCTTCAGCTTCTGTGGAGCCGGTAAATAAAACGTCAATATTTTCTTTTTCAGCGCCTTCTAGCAGTAGATCGGCAAATACTTTGGCACGTTCTGATTCCTCTCCCACTATAATTCTTGAAGGGTGTAAATTATCATAGAGTGCTCGTCCCTCTCTTAAGAACTCTGGTGAGAATATTAGCTTATTACAAGAAAATTGCTGCTTAACACTTTCGGTGTATCCTACGGGTACAGTTGATTTAATGACCATTACTGCATCTGAATTTATTGACATTACGTCTTTAATAACAGCTTCAACAGATGAGGTATTAAAATAATTTGTTTCAGGGTCATAATCGGTTGGTGTTGCAATGATGATATAGTCAGCACCTTTATATGCTTCATTCTTGTCAAGTGTTGCTTTAAAGTTTAAGTTTTTTTTGCCACTGGCATTGTCTTGTAAAAATTGTTCAATTTCTGTATCAACAATGGGAGAGTGGTTATTATTTAACTGCTCAATTTTTTCTGGAATAATATCCAGAGCGACAACCTCATGATGTTGAGATAATAAAACAGCATTGGACAATCCAACATAACCAGTACCAGCAATTGCAATTTTCATATTTTTTTACCTGTAGATTAAATTTTTATTTTATATCAATTTTATGCCATATAACAGATTTACGTTATACTAGTGCCTTTCTAGGAAGGAAAGATTACATGAAAGGAATCATTTTAGCAGGGGGAAGTGGCACTCGTTTATATCCAATTACTAAAGGTGTGAGTAAACAATTAACACCTGTCTATGATAAACCCATGATTTATTATCCTTTATCTGTATTAATGCTTGCTGGTATTACAGAAATATTGATTATTTCTACGCCAACAGATTTGCCACACTTTAAAGAATTATTGGCTGATGGACATGATCTTGGGTTACAGTTTAGTTATATTGAACAGCCTTCACCTGATGGATTAGCGCAGGCATTTATTTTAGGTGAAGACTTTATTGGCAATGATTCCGTTTGTTTAATATTGGGCGATAATATCTTCTACGGACGAGGCTTTACGACTAAACTTAATGAGGCGGTTGTGCAGGCAGAAGAACATTCTAAAGCCACTGTGTTTGGTTATTATGTAAAAGATCCTGAGCGTTATGGTGTTGCAGGTTTTGATACAGAAGGTAATGTGACTTCAATTGAAGAAAAACCCTCTAAACCGGCTTCTAATTATGCCGTAACCGGTTTATATTTTTATCCAAATTCAGTGGTAGAGATTGCAAAAAATGTTAAACCCAGCCTAAGAGGGGAACTGGAAATAACGACAGTGAATCAAACTTATCTTGAGCAAACTGACTTAAAAGTTGAATTAATGGGACGTGGTTTCTCCTGGTTAGATACGGGAACTCATGAAAGTTTATTAGAGGCGTCAAATTATATTCAAACGATTGAAAACAGACAGGGACTTAAAATTGCCTGTATTGAAGAAATTGCCTATGAAAAAGGTTATATTGATAAGGATAAATTAATTGAACTTGCTCAGCCTTTGAAGAAAAACCAGTATGGTGAATATTTATTAAGAAGAGCTGAAGAAGGGATATTATAAAAAAGCCTAAAAACTAAAAACTAAAAACTAAAAACTAAAAAAATTTTATTTATGAATTTCATTAGAACAAAAATTCCAGATGTTATTTTAATCAAGCCTCAGATTCATGGTGATGAACGTGGTTATTTTGTTGAAACTTTTCGCCAAGATAAATTAGAAGAATTTTTAGCTTATTCCATTAATTTTATACAGGATAATGAGTCCAAATCTTCCTATGGTGTCTTACGTGGATTACATTATCAATTAGCACCTGCCGCACAAACTAAATTAGTGCGAGTAATATCCGGAAGCGTTCTTGATATTGCCGTTGATATTCGCCGAGGCAGTCCAACTTTTGGTCAGCACATAAGCGCGGAATTGACCGGTGAAAATAAACATCAGTTTTTAATACCCAGGGGGTTTGCCCATGGCTTTGTTGTTTTAAGTGAAGAAGCCACATTTGCATATAAGGTTGATAACTATTATTCACCAGAAAATGATCGTGGTATTGCCTTTAATGATCCTGCTCTGGCAATAGATTGGAAAATATTTGCACAAGATTTGAATCTCTCAGCTAAAGATACACAACAACCACTATTAAAAGATGCAGATTGTTTTGATTATGGAATCAATTATTATGAATAAAACTATTTTTGAGCCAAAATGTTTATTAGTTACGGGGGCAGCTGGTTTTATAGGTTCAAATTTTGTTCATTATTGGTTATCAAAATATCCAGATAATAAAGTAATTTCCTTAGATGCTTTGACTTATGCGGGAAATCGAGCCAATTTATCAGAATTGGAAACGCATCATAATTTTGAATTTGTTCATGCTGATATTTTAGATACTAATAAGATTGAACTATTACTTGAACAACATTCTATTGATACAATTGTGCACTTCGCTGCTGAATCACATGTTGACCGTTCTATTCATGGCCCGGATGCGTTTCTTAAAACCAATATTGAGGGTTCGCATTCTTTATTAAAAGCAGCCAAAAAAGTATGGCTTGATAAACAGATAATGAAACATCGTTTTCATCACGTTTCAACCGATGAAGTCTATGGAACTCTTGCGGCAGATGCACCTGCATTTACAGAAAAAAATCAATATCTACCTAATTCTCCTTATGCGGCCAGCAAGGCCTCATCCGATCATATCGTGAGAAGTTATCATCACACTTATGGTTTAAATACCACGATCAGTAATTGTTCCAATAACTATGGTCCATATCAGTTTCCTGAAAAGCTAATTCCACTGATTATTGCTAATTGTTTGGATGGAAAACCACTGCCCATTTATGGTGATGGCAAACAAATTAGAGACTGGTTATATGTTGATGATCATAATCGAGGTATTGATTTAATTATTCGCAATGGGCAAATTGATAATACCTATAATATTGGCGGCAACAATGAGTGGACTAATATCGATATCGTCACATTGGTTTGTGAATTAATGGATCAACATCATCCTGAAGGTGCACCTCATAGCCAATTGATAACCTACGTAAAAGATAGACTAGGCCATGACCGACGTTATGCGATTAATGCAACTAAAATTATGTCTGAACTTAGTTATAAGCCAGAAGAAACCTTTGAAACTGGGATCAGAAAAACGATTCAATGGTATTTAGATAACGAACAATGGTGGAGAAAGATTATGGATGGTAGTTATCGTGATTGGATTGAGAAAAATTATACTTAAATATCTCTATCAAACTGTGACTCTAACTTAAATTAAATCGCTACAAAATACTGTAAAAAATTAGTAAATGATCTACAATTCGCTTCCTTGTCATAAATTGTTTTGGAGATAAAGACTTTGGCTATCGATAAATCAAAAATTAATAAAGTGGTACTTGCATATTCAGGTGGATTAGATACATCCATTATTTTGAAATGGTTAAAAGATGAATATGATTGTGAGGTGGTGACTTTTACTGCTGATGTTGGTCAGGGTGAAGAGTTAGAACCTGCCAGAGTAAAAGCAGAAGCAGCGGGAATAAAAGAAATTTATATTGATGATTTACGTGAAGAATTTGCTCGTGATTTTGTATTCCCAATGTTTCGTGCTAATACCATTTATGAAGGCGAATACTTATTAGGAACATCAATTGCCAGAC
>JADGAU010000008.1 GCA_015231865.1 Gammaproteobacteria bacterium
AAGAAAAATAATTGTCAACAGCATATAAGTAAACTCAGATAAAAAGCTTGCCATCAATAAATACACAGGGATGGCAGCTATCGTACCCATTGTTCCTGGTGCATATTTTGACAAGCCACTACCAAAACCAAAGGCTATAAAGTGGTTAAAATTAGTCCAGACTTTTGCTTTTTGACGTATTTCAGATTTATTCATATTTTTAGTTTTTAGTTTTTAGTTTTTAGTTTTTAGTTAAAATGATTATATCCCGGTTTTAAGTGCATAATATTTAGATCTGGTAATTGATTGATTGGATTGGCCTCTTTGAGCAATTGAATACCTTCTGAAGAAACAATTTGGCCAATTTTAGAACAAACTTTTGACAGCTCATCATTCTTCATCATTTTCTGCCAGTTTTTCTTTGAGATAGTAAAACATAGCTGATAATCATCCCCTCCAGTTAAGGCCAGTTTAACTGCCTGTTCTTTTGGCAATTTTAAAAGACAGTCTGCCAGAGGTATTCTCTCTATATTTATTTCGGCTCCACAATTACTTGCTGATGTAATGTGTCCGAGATCTGCCAATAACCCATCTGATATATCCAGTGCACAATCACTATAGTGCGAAATTTTTTCGCCCAGTTCTATTTGTGGTATCGGTTGGCTCAATGCATTCAGTGCTTCATTTATTTCATTTTTTGTAAACGAAATTGAACTAAATTCATCGCTATCCAAAGCAAACTTTAAACCTAAGGCTGCCCCACCCAGTTGACCTGTTACAGCAATAATATCCCCTACTTTTGCTTTATCTCGTTGCATAATTTTATTTTGAGAATAGCCATGCATTTGAATGGTGATAAATAGCTGTTCTGATTTAACCGTATCACCGCCAACTAAGTCTACCTGATACTTTAAAGACTGTTCTAACAATGCCTTTGAAAAAGTTTCAATCCAAGTTTCATTGATTGCTTGAGGCAGGCCAAGAACTAAAGTATACCAGGCGGGTTTGCCGCCCATGGCGGCAATATCACTTAAATTAACGGCCAGTGATTTAATGGCAATTAAATCGGCAGGAGTATTGTTTGGGAAATGGACGTTTTGAACAAGACAGTCGGTTGTAATCAATAATTTCTGGTTTTTCTTTGGGGAAATAATGGCACAATCATCTCCAACACTTTTTGTAATCTGATTCTGATTAAATTTAATTGGCCAGTGAAAATAACGTTCAATTAAAGAGAATTCTTCCATAATAAAAAGGGACCTGAGGCCCCATACTTAGCACTTAATCTATTAACGTTTTTTCTTTGCTGCAATTTCATCTGCTCTTAGCTTCATTGCAATTTTATCTAGAATACCATTAATAAACTTATATCCGTCTTCCGCTCCAAAAGTTTTAGCCAGTTCAACACCTTCATTAATGGCGACACGATATGGAACATCAGGCTTAGATTGAAGCTCATAGCAGGAAAGTAATAAAATTGCCTGCTCTACGGGGTCAATTTGATCAAATGGTCTATCAAGATGATCAAACATTAAATCAACCAGACTTAATTTATGTAAAACGACTTCATGTAATAGTTCCTGAAAATATGGAAAATCAGCTAACTGCATATCATGTTCAACAATAAACTGTTCTTCAATATCTTTAGCTTCATGTTCGGTCATTAACCATTGATAAACAGCCTGGACAGTAAATTCTCTAGCCTTAGAACGTGGATTCATAACATTTAACCTAAGAAAAATTTGAAAAAAGATTGACCATCTCAATTGCAGAGATTGTTGCTTCATGGCCTTTATTACCGGCTTTCGTACCTGAACGCTCAATCGCTTGCTCAATCGTATCAACGGTTAATACGCCGAATGCAACTGGAATATCATATTGTAATGAAACTTGAGCTAAGCCTTTAGAATTTTCACTTGCAACAAAATCAAAGTGTGGTGTGCCGCCACGAATAACCGCACCTAAAGCAATAATCGCATCATATTTTCCTGCTTTAGCCATACGTTGGGCGGCTAATGGTATTTCAACAGCGCCTGGGACACGGACAATCTCAATATTATCTTCACTACCACCATGACGAATAATGGTATCAATTGAACCTGAGACCAAAGATTCTACGACAAAACTATTAAAACGACTGACAACAAGTCCGAATTTAACACCTTCTGCTGTTAAGTTTCCTTCATATGTTTTAATTGGCATTCATTTTTCCTTCAATAAAAGTTTCTTTAAATAAGAGTTTTATTACTCACCAGTATAATACTCTACAACTTCCAAACCAAACCCTGAAAGCCCATGTATCTTTTTAGGCGAAGACATAACTGTCATTTTTCTAACCCCAATAGACTTTAAGATTTGTGCGCCAATACCATAGGTTCTTAAATCATCACTTTGGTGTTTTGGAATTACTTTCCCCTGGTCCTGCAGTCGATAATGTTCAATTTGATCAATAATATCCGCACTGGACTTTTGATTTCTTAAGATCACCACTATACCGCTATCAGCATCAGCAATTCTTCTAAGAACATCATCTAATGGCCAACCACAGTCGTTGTGTTTAGATGGTAACATATCACAAATTGCATTTTCCATATGCACTCTGACCATGACTGGCTCATTTTCACTAATGATACCTTTAACTAAAGCCAGATGTACCTGGTTACTAATGGCATCCTGAAAAGCTAAAAGACGAAAATCGCCATGTTCTGTTGGCAAATTACATTCGCTCACCTTTTCAATTGAGTGTTCATTCTTTAATCGATATTCAATTAAATCTGCAATAGTTGCAATTTTTAATTGATGTTTTTCAGCAAACTTCTCTAAATCTGGACGACGAGCCATCGTGCCGTCTTCATTAAGAATTTCTACAATCATTGCCGCTGGTTCAAGCCCTGCAATTCTGGCCAAATCACAACCCGCTTCAGTATGCCCTGCGCGAGTTAATACGCCGCCAGCCTGAGCCATTAAAGGGAAAATATGCCCCGGTTGCACGATATCTTGTGGTTTTGCATCGGCAGCAACCGCATCTTTAATTGTTTTTGCTCTATCTGCCGCTGAAATTCCTGTTGTGACACCATTTGATGCCTCAATTGATACGGTGAAATTAGTACCATGAGCTGCACTATTAGAATCAACCATCAAGGGTAATTCAAGCCGCTTACAACGATCTTTAGTTAAGGTTAAACAAATCAAACCTCGACCATGGGTTGCCATAAAATTCACATCTTCCGTTGTTACTTTAGAAGCAGCCATTAATAAATCGCCTTCATTTTCACGATCTTCATCATCAACAACTATCACCATTTTACCCTGGCGTAAATCGTCAATTATTTCTTCTGTTGAATTAAAACCCATATATCGTTTTTCCTAATTTTTTATAAAACCAAAATCAGCTAGTTTTTCCAGAGTTAAACCTTGTTGTTTTTGTTCTTGTGAGGCCTGTTCTTGTGAAGCTTTGTCACCCAATAATAATCGTTCCAGATAACGTGCAATTATATCAACTTCTAAATTAACAAAATTTCCAGCATAACATTCATTTAAAGTTGTTTGAGTAAGCGTATGAGGAACAATATTTAGTTCAAACAAACTACCATTTACGGCATTTACCGTTAAACTAATGCCGTTAATCGTTATTGAGCCCTTAGCTGCAATATATTTAGCAATTTCATCAGGGGCTTTAATTTTGAAAAAAACAGACCTGCCCGCATCGCTCCTTTGAATTATTTTTCCTATACCATCAACATGGCCGCTAACTAAATGCCCGCCCAAATGTGTCGTTGCCTGTACGGCCTTTTCCAAATTAACCCTGCTTCCAACTTTAAGATAATTAAACGCAGTTTTTGATAAGGTTTCTCCAGAAACATCAGCCCAGAATCCATCTCCAGGCAATTCAATAACGGTTAAACAGATACCATTGACCGCAATACTATCTCCTAATTGTACATTATCCAGTGATAGTTTTTCTGTTTTAACATATAAACGGCTATCAATACCTGCTGACTGTATTGCAGCAACAACACCAATGGCCTCTATAATACCTGTAAACATAATTATTTAAATTTTTAATCCTGATTAAATCTGTTATGATCGCAATAATTAAATTTTAACCCAGGTTGCAGAATCATTATATTTTATACCCTTGATATTTGGAAAAGTCTCGCTGCATTTGCCTTAATAGGTCCTACTTTTGTTCAAAGATTATGGGTAAGCGTTAATCGTCATAACTGAAAAAGGTAGACAATTATACTTATTTTATCTTGTGATGCAATGAAGAGCCATTTGTAAACCTTTTAATTCTACAATCCTATGTCATTTTTTCTCTATCTTGCCTCTGCTTCTCCTAGAAGAGCTCAATTACTGGAACAACTTGGAATCAAGTATGAGATTTTTCCTCAAGATATTGACGAATCAATTAATGACGGTGAAGACGTAACTTCTTTTGTTAGTCGTTTAGCAAGAGAAAAAGCTGAACAAGGTAAGCAAAATATAAAAAGGGATTCTGATTATCCTGTATTAGGTGCTGATACTATCGTCACTTTTGATAACCATATTTTAGGAAAGCCTGAAAATACCGAACAAGCGATTAATATGCTTAAACTATTGTCAGGACAAACTCATCAAGTGATTACAGCAATTCAATTATGTAATAAAAAACATTCATATTCAGCCATCAATAAAAGTGAAGTAGTTTTTAGAAAAATCACTGAGCAGGAAATAAATGGTTATTGTCAGACTGGCGAACCATTAGATAAAGCAGGTTCTTATGCAATTCAAGGTTTAGCTGCAAAATTTATAGCTAATATTAATGGTAGTTATTCTGGTATTATGGGCTTACCGTTATATGAAACGAGTCAGCTTATTGAACGGTTTAAGTATTGAACACTACAAAACCCAATAGCAACTATAATACATAGTGTATAAAAAACATAATGTATAAAAAATTAACTTTAAAAATAGTAGATTAATTATGAGTGATGAATTATTAATCAATGTAACGCCACAGGAAACACGAATAGCAACCATTGAAAATGGAATGCTTCAGGAGGTGCTTATTGAAAGATCTTGCAGACGTGGACTTGTTGGTAATATTTATAAGGCAAAAGTTGTCAGAGTATTACCTGGTATGCAGGCAGCATTTCTTGATATTGGTTTAGAAAGAACGGCATTCTTGCACTTAAATGATATTGATATTCCACAAATTGATTCGGTCGACTCTGAGGCGGCAAAACTGGCAGAGCAAAATCAGGAACTTTCAATTAACCATGTTCTGCTAGAAGGACAGGAATTAATAGTACAAGTCATAAAAGATCCCATAAGTACCAAAGGAGCACGACTTACTACCCATATCACAATACCCGCACGCTTTTTGGTTTTTATGCCAAACTCAACACATGTTGGCATTTCTCTGCGCCTGACCAATGAAAAAGAACGTCAACGTTTAAAGGAAGTCGTCTTAAAACATCAGCCCGAATTTGGTGAAAATGGTTATATTATTCGCACAGTCGCAGAGGGGGTTAGTGAAGAAGAAATTTTTTCTGACATGAAATTCCTTAACCATATTTGGCAGTCAATCACTGAAAGAAGTAAAGACCAGCAATCTCCCTTATTAATTCATGAAGATCTGGCCTTAGTGATGCGAATGATGAGAGATATTTCCGAGAAGAATGTTGGTTCAATACGCATAGATTCAAGAGAAACATTTAATAAGATCACGCATTTTGCAGAAAAATTTATTCCACAATTAACTGAAAAAATAGAATATTATCCGGGTGAAAGCCCAATTTTTGATCTCTATTGTGTCGATGCTGAAATTCAAAAAGCACTACAGCCCAAAATAGAATTAAAATCTGGTGGTTATTTAATTATCGACCAGACCGAAGCGATGACCACGATTGATGTCAATACAGGCAGTTTTGTTGGTAAGAATAACCAGGAAGAAACTATCTATAAAACCAATCTTGAAGCAACTAAAGCAATTGCCAGACAATTAAGGTTAAGAAATTTAGGTGGTATTATTATTGTTGATTTTATCGATATGGAAGATGAAGAGCATAGACGTCAGGTTCTGCGTAGCTTTGAAAAATACCTGGCCAATGATTCAGTAAAAACACATATCACAGAAGTCTCGGCGCTTGGATTGATTGAAATGACACGTAAAAGAACCCGGGAAAGTCTTGAGCATATTTTATGTGAAACTTGTCCAACCTGCCAGGGACGCGGCACAATAAAAACGGTGGAAACCATTTCATTTGAAATATTTAGAGAAGTGATTAGAGAAAGTCGTCAATTTGATGCGCAAAAGTTGTTAGTGCTTGCTTCAAAGAGTATTTCTGACTATCTGCTAGAAGACCAATCTAGTGCAATAGCTGAACTAGAGGAATTTATTGGCCTGTCGATAAAATTTAAGATAACCGATGATTATCATCAAGAACAATATGATGTAGTTCCTTTGTAATATTATAAAGATACAAAAGATGCAGCCTCCATCAAAATCAGCTTAAAAATGCGTTAATGACAAGAGTAATTTATTTTATTGTTACTGCAACACCTTACCGTATTGCAATTAACCTACTCCTCTATCTTGCAATTATTTCTGCTTCCTTACAACTAAGCAGTTATTTGCTTGACCATAATCCAGAAAAGGTAAAACACTATTTAAATCAATTTTTTCCTTATTCGGTTAATTTTTCAAGCTTGTCAACTCAGTTGAATTTAGCACATCTTTCATTTCAGATCTTTGATGTCAAGTTGAAGCAAAAGAACGATAATGAAATAACTGAAGTAAGTTCAGTATCCTTTGATATTGATATTATTAGATCGATATATACAAAATCATTGGTTTTAAAGAATCTTCAAATTGATAAACCAAAGCTAAATAAAAAACTACTATCGTCTATCTTATCAAAAATAGAAAAGTCTCCTAATGATCAAGTCAATTTTTCACTTGGTAAAATTTTACATGAAATTCCTCCTATCTTATTGAAAACATCTTCCCTAAAAATAAAAGGTGCTCAAATTACTGATAAAAATATCTTAAAAAAATACAAGTTACCTAACTTTACAAATATTAACTTATCAATTATCAATTCAAACTGGAAGCATCAGTTATACCTGCAAGCAAAGATCCAATCTGAAAAGAATCAAACTGAAGTTCCTATTAGAATTTACGCTGAATTACAGGGGGCTTTAAATGAACTTAAAGACTGGACGGGTAAATTTCATATCCAGTTAAACAAACTGTCATATCGAACTTTAGAACAATTAATTAATAATTTTATTGAAAAAAAATTATTTGATACTGACTATCAAATACATAAGGCTAAAAGTGAATTAGCAATATGGGGAGAATTTACAGATTCTGATTTAAATCGTATTGCAGGTCAAGTTGAGTTCAATGATGTAGTAATAACTAATTACAAATCTTCACAAGAAATGTCTTTTGAGAAAATAGCAACCAACTTTTCTTTATTTTCTTCTTCATCTTTTCTTAAGAAAACTAAAAATAATAATTCTCTTAGGTCACGACAACAAATCAACTTATCACTAATTGAAATCAAACCCAAAAATCAAGATACGTTTCTTATCCCGCAATTTAGTCTTCAAATCGACCATCTACAGAAATTGAAGAAGCTTAGTGCTTATAGCACCTATTTCAATACTTTTGGCTTACAATCTATTTTAGATTTTTTAATTCCACAATATAGCAAACAATTTGCATCATTCAATATCAGTAGTGATATTAATGAGCTATTTCTTCAGGCTCAAATATTGCCTGATAGAATAAAGGCGTTGAATGCTTATCTCAAATTTGAACATTACCAACAAAACCATGTTAATGCTATACCCACTATCAATAACCTAGCTGGTGAAATTTGGTTAGAAAATTTCCAATCATCTAATAATTTACAGGCTGCAATCAGACTTAACTCCTTAGATACAAACTTTAATTTTACAAAACTATTTAAGAACTCAATTCAATTAGCGCAGCTAAAGGGATTAATAACGCTACAACAAGTTGATGAACAATGGAGTATCAATCTTGAAAAAATTCAATTAAGTAATCCATCTTTGAATCTTTTGTTAGATGGATTAATACTAACGCAAAAAGACTTTACGCTGCCATACAGCCACATTTATGGACAATTTGAGCAAGTAGATCTCGGCGATGCTTCTTATTATTTACCTTATTCAATTATGGATGAAAATCTTTATCAATGGTTATTTAATGCATTCCATGAAGGTCAGGTAAACTTTGGAAACTTGCTATTGAGAGGCTATCTTACAGACTTCCCATTCTCCCAAAACGAAGGACTATTAGATATTGTTTTTGATACTCAAAATGTCACTTTAAATTATCAAGATGGTTGGCCTAAAGTAGAAAATATCAATGCAAAAGTGCAATTTACTGAAACCGGATTTAATCTTAATGCTAACCAAGCCCAGGTTTTTCAAACAAAAAGTAAGAATGTAATAGTCAAGCTTGATAATTATATTTTAACAGATGTCATGATTAGCTCTATTTTCGACACAAGTATTGAAGATGGTGTTAAATTCATAGAACAAACAGAACTTATGCCACTGGCAATTTTGCACCAGTTAAAAATGTTTTCTCCTCAAGATATTCCCGTAAATTTATCATTAAAACTGAAAATACCTACTAACTCCAAAGCTATTGAAACAAAAATTACCGCTAAAATTAAAGATGTCAGCTATTTTCCCGATTGGTTAAATAAAGAACAAATTAGCAAAATTAATGGTCACTTGACACTTGACAATGATGTCATTACAGATTTAAACCTGAAAGGAATCATTAATGATGAGTTATTGAACATTGATCTGATTCATTCAAACTATGCAGATAATCATAAATTGTATTATCTCCGATCTAATGTGGATACCAATATATTAGAGAAACTAACATTTTTACCAATAGAATTATCGAATGTTTGGAAACAATTAGATGGTAAAAGTAACGTCGATGCAACATTAAAAGTTAATTCAAACGAGCATAAATGGGCTCTTAATCTAATTTCTAAACTGGAAGGGGTTACTTCCAATTTACCCTATCCTCTTCAAAAAGAGAAAGAACAAAAGAAGAAAATAAAGATTGATATTGTCAATAGTGACTCGAATCACAAAATTAATATCCAATTTAATCAAATACTCAATTGGTGTTTATTTGAAGAAAATCAGAACATAACTCAGCACTTCTATATGAGCTTACAACAGCAGAATTTTTCCCCAGCAAAGTGTGATGCTCAAGATGAAGATTTTTCTTTAACAGGATATTGGTTTCTACATAATTTTGCATCATGGACAGATATAATTTCTCCTTTTTTTAAGGGAGAATCAAAAATAGCACAAGTCACAAAAATTAATCTTGATTTAGATAGCCTGCATTTAGCTAAACCTAATGCTAAAAAGAATTTTTGGGATAAAAAAAATATTGTTCAAGAAACTCAAATATTACCCTATAGCATGCTGCTCAATGGAAAAATTAAAAATTTATTTATGGGTAATGAAAATCATGGATTGTTTTCAATCAAATCAACAATAGTAAATAATAAGGATATTACTGAAGAAATTTCAATTAAAGGTTCTGTTATTAATGGATCGATACAAAATTATATTCACAACCAGGGGGAAAAAACTGAGACAACTTCTCAGTTGGATCTATCCCTAAAGGATACGGGACGTTTTTTAAAGGATATAGAACTATATCATAATTTATCCAGTGCCCCCATGAGCTTAAAAGGCGAATTAATATGGCCTGGAGCTCCATGGGATTTTAAACTAACCAATAACACCGGTAAATTATCATTAACTATGCAGCCAGGAAGTCTTGAAAATGTTAATCCCGGTGCTGCGCAAATTATTGGTGTGTTAAATCTTAATTCGTTAAAACAGGGCTTTGATAAAAGATATCAAGAATTTGATCAAAATAGCTTTATCTTTGACAAGATTTCTGGCGAAATTGTATTTAATAAAGAACTGATGTCCATACCTAAAGTAGATATTTCCAGTGCCATTGCTGACATACAGTCCGTCGGGACAATTAATTTAGTAAACCTGGATCTTGATAATATTTTGACCATTACACCGAAAGTATCTAGCGGACTAACCTATGTTGGTCTAATTTTAGGCGGTCCAACCGGTGCTGCAGTTGGGTGGTTAGGTAATAAAATATTTGGTAACCAATTTAATAAATTAAATCAATTTCAGTATAAAGTTAATGGAAATGTTGATAATCCCGTTATTACCGAAATTCTTCGTGAGTATAAGTAGCCAATATTACTTATAAAGACGACAATCATATCTATAGTAAATAGCAATAATACTTTAAATATCAAAATATTAAAATGATAAACAGTCATTAGTGTTTTATCCTCATTAATATCATATAATAGTTTTTTATCAGGTATTACCAGGGAATCTTAAATGTTTAATAATAAGAGCATATTAATTACGGGTGGAACAGGCTCTTTTGGCAAACGTTTTGTACAGGCAATTTTTGATCAATATCATCCTAGGCGCGTTATTATATTTTCTCGTGATGAACTTAAGCAGTTTGAAATGCAGCAATGCTTTAAAGACTCAGCGACGCGCTTTTTTATTGGCGATGTCAGAGATAAAGAAAGATTAATACAAGCAATGAACGGTGTTGATTATGTCATTCATGCTGCAGCACTAAAACAAGTTCCAGCTGCTGAATACAATCCTATGGAATGCATTAAAACCAATATTTATGGTGCTGAAAATGTTATACAAGCTGCCATTGCTAACAATGTAGATAAGGTCATTGCCTTATCTACTGATAAAGCTGCTAATCCAATTAACTTATATGGAGCCACTAAACTTGCATCAGACAAGTTATTTGTGGCTGCTAATAATATGGCCAGTGGTCATAAAACTAAATTCTCAGTCGTTCGTTATGGTAACGTTGTAGGTTCCAGAGGTTCAGTCGTGCCCTATTTTCAACAACTAATTGAAGAGAAATCTGATTATCTACCTATTACTGATATCAAGATGACCCGCTTTTGGATCACCCTTAAACAAGGCGTTGATTTTGTCATAAAAAATTTCTTACGAATGCAAGGTGGAGAAATTTATGTGCCCAAAATACCTTCTGTTCGTATCATTGATCTTGCTAATGCAATGAGTGATTTACCGACAAAAATTATTGGTATTCGTCCCGGTGAAAAACTTCATGAAGTGATGTGCCCTCCCGATGATTCTCACCTAACCTATGAATACAGTGATCATTTTGTTATAAAGCCTTCAATTATCTTTTTTAGTCGTGAAAATGACTTTTCTAGAAACGCTTTAGGTGAATGTGGTCAAGCCGTTACTCAGGGATTTAGCTATAGTTCTGAGCATAATAATTTTTTAAGCATTGATGAAATAAAAAACTTCAATAACATAGCTGATGACTAATAAAAGTGTAGGGGCACAAAAAATAAAAATCCCTTATGGAAAACAGTCTATCTCTGCAGATGATATCTCTGCTGTTGTTAATGTCTTAGAATCTAACTTTCTAACACAAGGCCCTGTAACACCTGAATTCGAAGATCAGGTAGCAAAATATTGTCAAAGCGATTATGCAATTGCAACTTGTAATGCGACAGCTGCTCTTCATATTGCTTGTAGATCACTCGATATCAAAGAAAAAGATATTGTTTGGACCTCACCAAACTCTTTCGTTGCATCAGCTAATTGTGCTATTTATTGTGGGGCAACTATCGACTTTGTTGATATTGATCCCAATGATTATAATATTAGTATCCGTGCATTAAAAAATAAGCTCGAATTTGCTAAAAGTAGAAAGCAATTACCAAAGGCTATTATTGTCGTCCATTTTGCTGGTTTTTCCTGTGATATGGAGTCAATATACCAACTATCACAAATTTATGGTTTTCATATTATTGAAGATGCATCACATGCCATTGGTGCTGAGTATCAAGATTCTAAAGTTGGTTCCTGTCAATATTCTGATATGACCATTTTTAGTTTTCATCCAGTTAAAATCATTACATCAGCTGAAGGTGGAATGGTTCTGACAAATCAACGGAGTCTATATCAAAAACTACTATTACTTAGAAATAGTGGAATAACAAAAGATCCCGCGTTAATGACTAAAGAGCCTGATGGAAACTGGTATTACCAGCAAATAGAATTAGGTTATAATTATCGTTTAACCGATCTTCATGCTGCTTTAGGATTATCTCAGCTAAAACAATTAGACCATTTTATAGATTTAAGACGAAACATTGCTGAATATTATTTTAAGAAATTATCTCACACTGAAATTCAATTACCTGATATTAAAGTACAAGCGAAAAGCTCCTGGCACCTTTTTGTTATTAGGCTTAACAACCTTGATATAAGGAATCATGTATATAATGATTTACAGTTGCAAGGCGTTGGTGTTCAGGTACATTACATTCCCATCTACCAACAACCTTATTATCAGCAATTTAATTTTAATCATACTGATTACCCTAATTGTGAAAAGTATTATCAAACCTGTCTGAGCTTACCGATTTATCCTGAACTTAAGCAAGCACAACAAGATTTTGTTATTGATATTATTACTCAGTCATTAGCTAGCTAGAATTTAATTATTCAGCATTCATACGTTCACTAAAAATTTTTATATCACTTTGACGTGTAATTTGACTGACACTCAGATTTGTTAATAAGGTTGAAATTGAACGGTTAAGGAGTGTACTTAGGCCATCACGTATCGTTATATCATTCAAATCACCCTCTTTGATTCCATTAACAATAACTAAAGCTGATGACTCCTGGCCGGTCTTGACAGTAGAAACACTGATATTATCATTCATACGGGCTAATCGGAATGCCTTGTTTGAAATTGTAATAGGAACATCCTGACTACCCCGCTCAACAAAGCCTTTTTTCTCAATTGTTAATTTATATTGCGTTAATAAAGTATCTAAATCCTCTTTGGATGTTTTAGCTGCTTTTTCTAATTGTTGTGCAATTTCATAAGTCTTATCAGCTAGCTTAGTGGTTTTAATTATATCCTTAATTTGTTGGCTTACCTGCTCTAAAGTTTTAATTTGAGCTTCTATTCTTTGAGCCAATCTAATAACTAAAACATGTTCATTCTCTAATTCAATTAAATCACTATTATTTCCTTCTTCAAGAACCAAATCACTAAAGGCTGCAGCATTAACTTTAGGCTGAGAAAAAATGGCATCGCCATTACCGCGACTAAATAAAGGACTATATTTAATTGTTTGATTAATTGCAGATGCAGCAGCTTCTAAAGAATCGGGCTGTTCATATGCAATTGTCTGAAGTTCTTCACTCATCTTTATATATTGCTTTTCAGCTTGTTCAAATTGTAAGTCAGATTTAATTTTGTCAGCAACTTCAGAAAACAGTCTAATTTTTTCAGGTTTAATGCCTGTCAATTTTACTATATGGTAACCAAAATCCGTTTTAAATGGCGGGCTTATTTCATTAATTTTTAGCGCATAGGCTGTTTTTTCAAACTCTGGAACCATATCACCTTTAGTAAAATAGCCTAGATCACCTCCACTTTCAGCAGAGCCCGTGTCTGTAGACATTTCTTTGGCTAATTTTGCAAAATCTTCATTTTGCTGAAGACGTTGATAAATAGCATCTATTTTTTCTTTTGCTGCTGCTTCATTAACTTTTTCATCTATAGTAATCAATATATGACTAGCCTGACGTTCTTCTGAAGTTGTATAGTTTGCTTTATTGTCTTCATATGCTTGACGAATTTCCTCTTCAGTCAATTCTATTTTTTTTGCTAAAGCCTTTCTGGATATTTCTAAATATGCAACTTTAACTTGTTCAGGAGTTTCAAATTCATTTTTATGCTGTTCATAATAATCAGAGATTTCTTTATCACTAATATTAATCGAATCTTTAAATTGTTCGCCACTGATTAATACGTAATCAATATCTCGCTCTTGCTTTAACAAACTGAGAATATTTTCTTCTTCTTTAGGGGTTACAAAGTTACCGTAGTTTATTGCATTTAAATATTGTTGAATTAATAAGTCATCATTTAAAAGAGAACGATAATAAGAATATGTAATGCCCATGCGTCGTAAGGTTAAATTAAATTGTTCCTGAGAAAACTCACCTGTTTTGATATCGGTAAAATTCTTATCTGCAATAATTTGCTGATCCAGATTAGCCTGGCTAATAACATAGCCCTGACTTATTAAATGACTCAGTAAAGCCTTATTATTAATTAAGCGCTGTAATACAACTTGTTTTTGCTGTTCTGAATTAATTTCAGCAGATTGGTCTTTTTGCTGAAGTGCAGATTGAAACGATGAAGTGGTTATGGGGATCCCATCTACTTCGGCTACAGGAGGATTAGGATCAGGTGAAATATAACTACCAATTCCCCAAAGTGCAAAAGGTACGGAAATTAAAATTACAATAAACCAGGCAAACCAACCTTTAGCCTTTTCTCTTATTGCAAATAACATCATAACTATTTTCTCTTCTAATTTAACGATATGGACAAAAAAAAAGCGTGCCCAAAATTGGGTACGCTCTTATCATAAAAAATTGGCGGAGTGGACGGGACTCGAACCCGCGACCCCCGGCGTGACAGGCCGGTATTCTAACCAACTGAACTACCACTCCTTAAATTTTAACCTCTAAAACATAAACTTAGTTTATCAGTTAAGGACTTTTAAGTTTATCAGTCAAGGACTTCTACATAAAAGCTAATAAAATAAAACCTTAATTAACAGCTTCTTTTAATGCTTTACCTGCTTTAAATGCTGGATTTTTTGACGCGCTAATTTGAATAGTCTCACCAGTACGAGGATTACGACCTGAACGTGCCGCTCTATCTCTAACTTCAAAAGTACCAAAACCAATTAAAGTAACAGGCTCACCATTTTTAAGTGAATCAGTAATTGCTGTAATCATAGCGTCTAGAGCACGACCTGAATCGGCCTTAGTTAAATTTGCGTTATCTGAAATTGCACTGATGAGTTCTGATTTATTCACTAAGATATTCCCCTTATAAATAATTATTTAATTTAACAATTAACAAGAATTTTGTACATGTTTATTATATTAAGACTATTACAAAGTCTCATATGCTCAATTTTAAAACGGCCACACTTGTAGCTAATTCAATTAGTATGAGCATTCTAGCGATTTTGAAGTTTAAGTCAACAATTTTTACCGTATTATTTAATTTTATTCAAAATCTTTACCAAAATACCAATTATTCAACTATTTACATTAATGCCTTTGTACTTTGCTTGTAGATTCTTCCTTATCATTTGCTTTTACAACAAGCTTTTCATCCTTTGTATCAATAGGAGTCGGCATATAAGTTAATGCAATTGGGAAAACATCATCTATCCAGCGTACTGGTTTAATTTCCAGCTTTTGTATAATATTTTTAGGCATTTCTATTAAATCACGCTTATTTTCTTCTGGAATAATGACCGTTTTTATTCCACCTCTTAATGCAGCCAAAAGCTTTTCTTTTAAGCCACCTATTGGTAAAACCTCTCCTCTAAGTGTAATTTCACCTGTCATAGCGACATCAGCTCGCACTGGCGTATCCGTTAAAGCGGAAACAATAGAAGTGCACATACCAATACCGGCACTTGGTCCATCTTTTGGGGTAGCGCCTTCAGGAACATGGATATGAATATCTTTTTTCTCATATAAATCAGGATCAATACCCAATGTTTCACTTCTGCTTCTAACCACTGTCATTGCAGCTTGAATGGATTCTTTCATCACATCACCTAATTGACCGGTGACGCTATTTTTACCTTTACCATTCATCACCGCTGTTTCAATCGATAAGATTTCACCACCAACTTCTGTCCAGGCAAGACCTGTTACCTGGCCAATCATATCTTCGTTTTCAACCGTACCATAACGGAAACGACGGATACCAAGATATTTTTCAAGATTACGGCTCGTCACGGTCGCTTTCTTCATTTTGGGTTTTACCAATAAGTCTTTAACAACTTTTCGGCAAATTTTTGATACTTCTCTTTCTATATTACGAACACCTGCTTCTCTGGTATAGTAACGAACTATATCGACAATAGCGCCTCGACTAATATCTAATTCATCCTCTCTAAGACCATTGTTTTTCATTTGCTTCTTTAATAAATATCGTTCAACAATATTTATTTTTTCATCTTCGGTATAACCTGATAAACGAATCACTTCCATCCTGTCTAATAATGGTCCTGGAATGTTCATACTATTTGAGGTAGCAACAAACATCACTTCAGATAAATCATAATCCACCTCGAGATAATGATCGCTAAAAACACTATTTTGTTCCGGATCTAAAACTTCCAGTAATGCAGATGAAGGATCTCCACGCATATCCATGGACATTTTATCAATTTCATCCATTAAAAATAATGGATTTTTAACCTCCACTTTAGCCATGTTCTGTATTATTTTACCGGGCATTGAACCAATATAAGTTCTTCTATGGCCTCGTATTTCAGCTTCATCTCTAACACCACCAAGAGACATTTTAACGAATTTACGACGTGTTGCTCTAGCTATAGAACGACCCAAAGAAGTTTTACCAACACCAGGAGGCCCTACTAAACATAAGATTGGTCCTTTTAATTTTTTAACACGTTGTTGAACGGCTAGATATTCAATAATTCTTTCTTTTACTTTTTCCAGACCATAATGATCTTCATCCAGAATTTCCTGAGCCTGCACCAGATCATGTCTAATAGCTGAACGTTTTTTCCAGGGTAAGTTGGTCATCCACTCTATATAATTTCTCACAACTGAAGCTTCAGCTGACATTGGAGACATCATTTTTAATTTTTTAAATTCTGATTTTGCTTTTTTCTTAGCCTCTGCACTTAAGCCTTTTTCATTTATTTTCTTTTCAAGATCATCCATCTCATTCGGCGCATCTTCCACCTCATTCAATTCTTTTTGAATCGCTTTCATTTGCTCATTGAGATAATATTCGCGCTGGCTTTTTTCCATTTGCTTTTTCACACGAACACGAATTTTTTTCTCGACCTGAAGAATATCCAGCTCAGCTTCCATAATGGCCAACAACTGTTCAAGGCGGTCACGAACACCTACCATTTCTAACAACTTTTGCTTTTCATCAATTTTAAGCGGCATATGTGCTGCTATGGTATCAGCAAGTTTATTTGCCTCATCCACAGAGGAAAGAGATGAAACAACTTCGGGAGGAATTTTGTCATTCATTTTGACATATTGGTCAAATTGATTAACAACTGAACGCATTAAAATATCAGCTTCTCTTTCATCCAGACTATCCATTTCATAAATTTCAGCCTTTCCAAGAAATAATTGCTCAGTTTCCTCAATATTAATGACTTTTGCTCGATCATTTCCTTCAACAAGAACTTTTACTGTGCCATCTGGTAATTTTAATAAACGTAAAATCGTTGCTATTGTTCCAAACTGATGGATATTTTTAGGCGTTGGCTCATCATCAGATGCACTTTTTTGAGCAATTAATAAGATTTTTTTACCATTTTCCATGGCAACATCAAGTGCATTAATTGATTTTTCTCGTCCAACATAAAGTGGAATGACCATATAAGGATAAACCACTACATCTCGAAGAGGCAGAATGGGATAAACGTTATCGTCTAACTCATGATTTTCGATTAAATTCGTATTTTCTTCTTGATCTGACATATCTATTCTCTTCAATTAATTACTATCTTATGTTTTCAAAATATAGGGTAAATTAAAATTTAATCAAGTTAATTATGACGAAGCTGCCATAATATCTGATCATTATTGTCTATTACTTGATCCTTTATAAGCCATATTTGTGCATCTATTGCATCTTTCTCAAACCAGTTTTTAGCTGTACCTAAGCGAAAAGTATAACCCCATTCATCCATTTCCTGCATAAGTTGAGCCTTTGAACTCATACTGAAATGATCACTTAATAAAATTTGTAAATAACAAACAGCGTTTTCTTCATCATAATCTCCTGCTGCATCTGTATGCAATTTATTTCGACGTTGCTGATCCATACAAATATAGTGGCAGGCTTCATGTAAAGCGGAATGTAAAGGAGTATCCTCGCTGACGTATAGCGTTTGTCCGATTAATCCGGCTTCGCTCTCTCCCCAGAAACTACCGGGAATTTCATGATTGATTTCCACTTGTTTCACATTCAATTGAAAACGAGCAAGTATTTCAGCAAGCTCAGCTATTACAAATTTATCACATTTAGTCATTTTGCTGACATTTTTTTAATTGTTGTTCCCAAGTCGGCACCTTAATCGCATAGATATTTGCTATTTTAGCATTATCCAGGACAGAATATTCAGGACGATGAGCTGGCGTAGGGTAATCGCTAGAGGGAATAGGTAATATTTGTTTACAAATGTGATTTGCCTTATTTGGATCCAGTGAAATTAATTCTCGGGCAAATTGATACCAGGATGTTGAGTTACTAGCACTAAGATTAAAAAGCCCAAGATAATTTTCTGGAATTTGGCTAAGATCAAAATCCTTATCCATTTGGTGTAATATTTTAAGCAAAATATCTTTTGTTGCCTGAGCAATAAAACCACACCAGGTTGGTGAGCCAATTTGATCATCAACAATTGCTAGTTGTTCTTTTGTTGTCGCTAAATTTCTTATAGTTAAAAGAAAATTTTTACCTCTTAAACCATAAACCCAACTAGTCCGTAGTATAACACTAGCACAACCTGAATCTAATATAGCCTCATCACCAGCTAACTTAGACTTTCCATATATACTTAATGGAGCAGTTTGACTATTTTCAACATAGGCACTATTTGATAAACCATCAAAAACAAAATCTGTAGAATAGTGAATCAGTAGACAATTATGCTTTTTAGCGTATCTTGCTATTTCTTGCGGAGTTTCTTTATTTACCTGATACGCCAGTTCAGCCTCTTCTTCTGCCTTATCAACTGCTGTATAAGCAACAGCATTAATGATAATATGAGGTTGATATTGATTTAAAATTTCAACGACTTTTAATGGATGAGAAAAATCAGCTTGAGAACGCTCAAGAGCTATAAGTTCGCCTATGGTTTCTATTTTTCTGCAAAGTTCATAGCCAACCTGACCATTTACACCGAGTAAGAGAATTTTAGGCTTTTGCATCGTAAATATCCTTTTTAATTAGCTACATTACCAATTTCTAGGGGTTAATATTCTTAAATAATATCTATTTTGAAACTATTGGCTTTGCTTTACCTTAAGGCCTAATGAGTGTATCATGAGCCACTTGTTAAGTTCACTACCATTTGGATAATTATTTAGGTCTATTTATATGAAAAAACTATTAATTACAGCCACCCTTATTTCAAGTACATTGATTACGAATGCGGCTATTGCTCAAGGCAACGCAGAAGCTGGTAAATCGAAATCAATGACCTGTTCAGCTTGTCATGGTGCTGATGGCAATAGTATCGCACCAAATTTTCCAAGTCTTGCTGGGCAAGGCGAGTCTTATTTATACAAACAAATTTCTGATTTTAAAAAAGCTAATCGTACTGATCCAAGCATGACAGCAATGGTAGCACCTTTATCAGATCAAGATATGCATGATTTAGCCGCATTTTTCTCAGCACAAAAGCTAAAAGGTGGTCAGGCTGATCCTAAGCAGGTTGCCAGAGGCAAACTAATTTATAAAACTGGTATTAAAGAAACAAATGTTCCAGCTTGTATGGGTTGTCATGGCCCTACAGGAAGCGGAAACCCAGGTTCAAAATATCCACAATTAAGCAGTCAAAACTCAACTTATGTAGAGAAACAATTAACTGATTTCAGAACAGCTGCACAAAACCCTGATCAGGATGCTAATCCAATGGGAAGACACAACGATCCTAGTGCAATGATGAGAAATGCAGTTAAAACTATGAATGATTTTGATATCAAGGCTGTTGCTCAGTATATTCAGGGCTTACAACCATAATTCACTCAATAAATTATTTAACTGATGGGGCTTATTAGCCCCTTTTTTATTTATCTTACCTGCATGGTTCGCCAGAATTGAACTTAAGAAATTATATATTGTCTATGTAAAAATAACTAAGATCAGATGATATTATGCTGTAATCTTCTTCTTATTCATGAATCACTGTTGTATCATTAAGCAAACTTTTACAAGGACTTTTTTATGCGTATTTTATTATTATGTCTACTTTTCAGTTTATCTCTTACAGTTAATGCTGCCAAATCGATTGAAATTAATGAAGGTATTGAATACCAGGAATTAGACAAACCGCAAGCGGTTAAAAATAAGGATAAAATTGAGGTTATTGAGTTTTTCTCTTATGCTTGCCCTCATTGCTACAATTTAGAGCCACATGTAGAAGATTGGCTAAGTCAAAAGAAAGATGATGTTGAATTTATTCGTTTACCTGCTATATTCAATAAGAATTGGGAAGCCTTTGCTGGTATTTATTATACAGCTCAAACTCTAGGAGTTGTTGATAAAGTCCATAGTAAAATCTTTAATTCAATTCATGGTAGTGGCAAAAAAATAAAAAGTTTAGATGATATAAAAGAACTGTTTGTCTCTATTGGCATAAAGGCAGAAGATTTTGATAATACCGTTAAATCATTTAATGTTGCTAATCTAACAAGAAAAGCTAAACAGATGACTAAATCCTATGCAATTAAATCAGTTCCTATGATCATTGTTAATGGTAAATATCGTACCGATAGCACGCTTGCAAATGGACACAAAAATGTCTTTACTGTTGTTGAACATATTGTTGACCAAGAACGAAAAAAATAACAAAGAGATTTGATTGATACCATGAGTAATGACTGGAAACAAAAATACCTTGCTAAATTAGATCAATTTGAAAGCAAGCAAAAAGAGTGGGATGAGCTAGAAGAGTTTCTACGTCAAGCTAGTTCTCGCCTAGCACTTGCTGCAGAAGGTTCATCAAAATCTCTTGATAAACTCTTGCCCAAACTTCGTAAATCACTACGACAAGGTGAAAACCAGTTAAAACTTGGTTTAATTATGGATGAGGTTTCTGATGAACTAATCCGCCTTGATAAAATTAAAAACTCTAATCCCAGCCAGGAAGCTAGACTGCTAAGTGCCTTGTTAAAGACTCTGACACTCAGCCCTGAAATGACTGATAAAAGCCAAAAGTTACAGAAGCTACTGGAAAATAAGTCAGTTAAAGATGAAAATAAGCTAATTAAAGAATTTTCAACTTTCTTTAGTCAATGTTTAAGTATTTCTCATAAGTCCGGCTCTAATAAACAGGGACAGCAAAGTGAAGGTTTTTTCTCACGCCTACTCAGTACCCTTGCTGATGACAAACCAGCATCAGAAAATAATAAGACCTTAGAAAAAATAGCGGATGCTACAAATGACTTACCTTCTTTAATACCCAAAGACATTAAAGATCCTGAAGAAAAAGAAGCTTTTGAAAAGAGTGTTACTGCTACACTACAAAATATTTTAGAAGTTTTTATTGATTCTTTAGATTATCCTTTAGCACAAAGAAACTTACTCAAAGATCAGCTTTTTACCATAAAACCGACCAAAGAAGTTCATGTTCTTCTAGAAGAACTTGCGAGAGTTATCAGAGCCAATAATCTACTCAATGGTTCTAATAATCATCATCAATCGGCACTTGCACATGAGATTTTAATTCAATTACTGGAATCTATCCCGCTTAAAGCTGAATTAAAAAAACAAGCCGATGCATTAAAAAAAGATTTTTCCAAAGGCATAAAAAATAGCGATTTACCTAATGCACTTGAAGCAATAGCTAAGTTAATCAGCAAAATGCAATTAGATTCACACAAAGAGCAGAAAGCTTTTGAGTCATTCCTGGTTAATGTAAAAAATCGTTTAAAAGAAGTGGATAATTATTTATCAAAAAACCTGTCTGAGCATAAAGATTCCTGGCAAAAAGGTATTGCACTCGGCAAAAAAGTCACTGAACAGGTTAAAGGTATTGGTAAAAGTTTTAGTCAGGCAACAGATATAAAAGCCCTTGAAAATGACGTTAAATCGAAAATAAATGATATTCTTGAGCACGTTGATCATTATAAACAAGGTGAAAATCAACGCGTAAAGCGGGTTCAACAGCAAAATGAACTATTAAAGAAAAAAATTGAACAATTAGAAGCCGAATCAGATCAACTAAAAAATACAATTGTTAATTCACAGCGCGAAGCTTATACCGATCCATTAACTGGCCTACCCAATCGTTTAGCTTATGAGCAATTCTTAGCTGAAGAATATGCCCGTTGGAAGCGATACCACGAAAACCTTTTATTGATGGTTTGGGATATCGACTATTTTAAAAAAGTAAACGACACTTATGGGCACCAGGCTGGAGATGAAGTTTTAACAAAAGTTGGGCAATTATTACAATCAAATTTAAGAGAAACTGATTTTACTGCACGTTTTGGTGGTGAAGAATTTGTCAGTTTGTTGCCAAATACCTCTTTGGGTGGCGGTTATAAAATTGCTGAAAAAGTAAGAGAATTGATCGAGCAATTAGATTTACAATATAAAGAACAGAAAATATCCTTAACCATTTCATGCGGCATCAGTCTTTTTGCTACCAATGATACACCTGACATTGTTTTTGAGCGCGCAGATAAGGCACTTTATCAAGCTAAATCACAGGGAAGAAATCGCTGTGTTATTGCCCAGGAATAATTGCCAATAAGATGTATCAATGCATTGGCATTTATGGTGGTACATTTGATCCAATTCACTATGGCCATCTACGTCCGGTGATGGATGTTTATGAAAAGTACCGGCTTGATCATATTCGCTTTATCCCATCTGCAATACCTCCTCATCGACAAACACCGGACACTTCAACTCAATTACGAGTAAAATTATTATCGACAGCAATTGATAGTATATCAGCCTTTAAGCTTGATTTACGTGAGGTTGAGCGTGGAGGTCAATCTTACATGTTTGATACATTACAAAGCCTTCGTCAAGATTTCACAGAGTATTCTCTGGTGCTAATATTAGGTTTAGATGCCTTTCTCAACCTTCCTCAATGGCATCGCTGGAAAGAATTATTAAATTATTGTCATATTATAGTGACTCAAAGACCTAATCATGAAATACCAACAAAACAATTCTCTACTAAAGATTGGCCAGAAATAATTTCAGATTATTATCATCAATTTGCCTGTCATGAAAATTCGATGCTTCATAAAACCTTATGTGGTAGAATATTTTTGACTGAGGTTACGCAACTGGACATTTCTTCATCCAATATTAGAGAAAGAATTAAAAACAAACAAAGTATTGACTTTTTAGTACCCGAAAAAGTTAAGAATTTAATAAATAAAAATAACTTATATCAAAGCAATTAGGAATCGATATGGAATTAGAGGCACTACAAAATTTAGTAACAGAGGCAATGGAAAATATTAAGGCTTTTGATATTAAAGTTATTGATGTACAGGGTAGAAATAGTATGACTGACCGCTTGATGTTTGCTAGTGGTCGCTCTGATAGACAAGTAAAAGCCATTGCAAATAATGTTATTGAGGAAGCAAAAAAAGCCAATCATCAACCACTTGGTGTAGAAGGTATGAATACCGGGGATTGGGTTTTAGTTGATCTCAATGACATCGTTGTTCATGTTATGCTGCCACAGGTAAGAGATTTTTATAATATTGAATCAATGTGGGAAATTGATGAGCATACACCGGCTCAATAATGCTTTATGAACATTTCATTAATAACCATTGGCGAAAAAATGCCCAATTGGGTTAATGAAGCCTATCTTGATTATAGCAAGCGCTTGCGACAAGATTGTCAGCTTAAACTAATTGATATTTCTGCAGTCAAAAGAACTAAAAATGCCGATCTGGCCAAAATTAAAGATCTGGAAAGTGATAAGCTGGTTCAAGCTATTCCTAAAGGAGATTGGGTTGTTGCTTTAGAAGTTAAAGGCCAAAGTTGGTCTACTGAAACATTATCAGGCAAAATGACCCAATGGATGCAACAAGGACAACATGTATCTTTACTCATTGGTGGTCCTGAGGGGATGAATGAAACCTGTCGTCAACGAGCAGATCAGCTCTGGTCTCTTTCTCCTTTAACGTTGCCTCATCCTATGGTTAGAGTAATTGTTGCCGAACAACTTTATAGAGCCTGGAGTATTATTAAAAATCACCCCTACCATCGATAAATCAGTTGAACCGTAACGACAATGAATAAATTGTAGTAGTTTTAACTGATTTACCCTTTTCGACTATCCATCGACTCTCTAAAACCTTCTCCAATAAAAATTAATAAAATTAAAGTGATGACCAGGACACAAAATGTTGTTAATGATATCCACCAGGCATCCAGATTTTCTTTTCCCTGGGCTAGTAATTCACCTAGGCTTGGAGAACCAGGAGGTACACCTAGCCCCAGATAATCAAGACTGGTTAAGGCCAAAATAGAGGAACTGGCTGTAAATGGAATAAAAGTCACTACAGGCACTAAACTATTTGGCAAAATATGTCTAAACATTACCTGAATATTTGACTGTCCTAGTGCTTTTGCCGCATTCACATAATCAAGATTTCTACTTCTTAAGAATTCTGCCCGAACATAATCAGATAAACCAATCCAGACAAACAATGACAGCAGCACAATAAGCAGAACAATTCCGGGTTGAAACATGGAAGTAAAAATTATCAACAAATAAAGTTGTGGCATTGATCCCCAAATCTCAATTCCTCTTTGTAGTAATAAGTCTGTTTTACCACCAACATAACCTTGAATACTACCAATAATAATGCCTAGAACAACGGCAATAATCGTTAGAATCAGGGCAAAAATAACTGAAATTCTAAAGCCATAAATCAAACGCGCAAGAATATCTCTGCCTCTATCATCGGTTCCTAGAACATTTTGAACACTTGGCGCGGCAGGATTTGGGATCAATGCATAATAATTAATAGTATCAAATGAATAGGGATTAATGGGATAAATTGCCCAGTTATCGCCTTTTGAAAGTTGTTCGAGGATATAGGGATCATTAAAGTCTGTTTTAGTTGCAAAGTCGCCACCAAAAATTGTCTCAGGATATTCATTCCATAAAGGAAAATAGATTTCATTTTCATAGGAAACCAGCATTGGACGATCATTACTTATAAATTCAGCAAAGAGGCTGATAAAAAATAATATTGAGAATATCCATAATGAATAATAACCACGACGATGATTTTTAAATCTTATCCATGAGCGTTGAGAAGGAGAAAAGTGTTGTATTGATTGCTTATTCATACTTAATCAAACTTTACCCTGGGATCGACCCAAACATAACAGAGATCGGTAATTAACTTTGTTACCAGTCCAATAATGGTAAATAGATAGAGTGAACCAAGCACAACCGGATAATCTCTTTTTAAAATAGACTCATAGGATAACAAGCCTAATCCATCCAGTGAGAAAATAGTTTCAATCAGTAGACTATTGGCAAAAAAGGCACCTATAAACGCAGCGGGGAAACCAGTAACCAAAGGGATCAAAGCGTTTCTAAAAATATGCTTGTAAAGAACTTTCTTTTCACTTAGACCTTTTGCTTTGGCCGTTATCACATACTGCTTTCTGATTTCTTCGATAAAACTATTTTTGGTTAATATGGTCATAACAGCAAAGGAACCAATCATTGAGGCGATGATTGGCAGGGTCATATGCCAGAGATAATCCAGTATTTTATCTACAGTACTTAAGCTATCCCAATTATCTGACACGATACCCCTCAATGGGAACACATCCCAGAAACTACCACCACCAAGTAAAACCAATAAACCAATGCCTAGTATAAATCCAGGAACAGAATATCCGATTAGAATCAAAGTACTGCTAATCGTATCAAAACGTGAACCATCTCGAACGGCTTTTGCAATCCCTAAAGGAATACATGTTAGATAAGTAAGGAAAAAAGTCCATAAACCTAAACTGATAGACACCGGAAGTTTTGAAGCCATTAAAGAAATCACAGATTGATGATAAAAATAACTATCACCTAAATCAAAAAACAAATAGTTTTTCATCATGTTTAAAAATCTTTCTGCAGGCGGCTTATCAAAACCATATAAATCCTGAATTTCTTTTAACCTTTCCTTATCAATACCATCAGCACCACGATAAATACTATTAGAAACACTACCCGCTTCCTGAATCTGATCGTTACCGGTTAATTGACTCACTAATTGTTCTACCGGACCACCAGGAACAAACTGAGTAATAATAAACGTGATCAGCATAATGCCAAACAGCGTTGGAATCATTAATAGTAGACGTTTGAAGATATATGAGAACACAATTTTAATTTTTAGTTTTTAGTTTTTAGTTTTTAGTTTTTAGTTTTTAGTTTTTTACTTTCAAGTGATTACTGATTGCTGTCAACTTTCTTTTCCCACCAATACTGAATCATCCAGTCCTTATCATTGTAATACTTAGGTAATGTCTTAGGCCATTCAAATTTATCCCAAAATGCAACTCTATGATAGGCAATAAACCATTGAGGAATAATATAGTGTTCTGATAGTAAGATTCTATCTAATATTTTTGCATAATTAATTAAAGTTTCTCTATCTTTAGTTTGCACCAGTTTTCCCAATAAGGCATCAATGACCGGATTCTTAATTCCCGCATGATTTGATGATCCTTCAATATCGGCAGAACTGGAATGCCAGCGATTCATTAACTCATTGCCAGGTGATTGCTTCTGTCCATAGCGCATTGTGGTCATATCAAAATCAAAGGTCTGTAATTTACGCAGGTATAAAGCCTGATCAATAATTCGATAATCCATTTTAATACCGATGATATCAAGATTTCGAGCAAATACAGCAGCGATTCGTTCAAAGGCCTTGGAACTTAGCATGAGATGAAAGGTAAATGCTTCTCCTTTGCTGTTTCTTAATGCACCATCTTTATATTGCCAGCCTGCTTCTTTTAATAAGCTAATGGCTTTACGTAAATTTTTTCTAAGTGAATCAGGTTCTGATGTTTTAGGTGGTTGCCAAACTGATTCATAGACTTTACCATTTAATTGCGCTCTATAGGGCTCTAATATTTTTAATTCTGCATCAGATGGCTTACCAGTTGCTGCTAAATCACTATTGCTAAAATAGCTATAACAACGAGTATATTGTCCATAAAAAAGCATTCTATTAGCCCATTCAAAATCAAATGCCAGGCCCAGTGCTTCCCTTACTCTCTTATCGGCAAATAATTCTCGGCGTGTATTCATCACGAAGCCTTGAATTGCTTCATTATTTTGATGATTAAAGTTTTTCTTTATAATATTACCTGAATCAAATTGTTTACCACTATAGTCTTTAGCCCAACTCTTTGAACTATAAACCGACATATAATCAAATTCACCGGCCTTAAATGCTTCTAAGGCAACGGTTCTATCCTTGTAATAACGATAATTTATTTCCTTAAAATTAAATTGTCCCTTGCGAACATTTAAATCTTTTGCCCAATAATCCGGATTTATTTTATAAGAGGCTTGTTTTCCCAGTTGATAACTATCCAACAAATAGGGACCACTTCCAATAGGTGTATTAAGAGAAATTTTATCAAAATCGTCTTCACCAACCCAACTTTTAGGGAAAACCGGCAAGCCACTAATAATCATATGAAGTTCAGGGTTTTTCTTTTTAAAATGAAAACGAATATGGTTATCTGCTAAGACCTCAGCTGATTCAATATCTGCCCAGAATATACGATAACCAGGGTGAGCTTTTTTGCTCATCAAAGTATCAAATGAAAACCTTACATCATCTGCGGTAACTGCTGTATTGTTTGAAAATCTAGCTTTAGCATTAATATGAAATGTCACCGACATGCCATCTTGGGAAACATTAATATCATCAGCCAATAGCCCATATAAACTATACGGCTCATCCGCACTACTCTCCATTAAGGTTTCAAAAATTAAATTTTCTATTCCACTGACTGAATTACCTTTTAATAAAAAAGGATTTAAACTATCAAAACTGGTTCCCAAACTGGTTAAATTTAATACGCCTCCTTTAGGCGCATTTTCATTGGCATATTCAAATGATTTAAAATTGGGTGGATATTTGGGCTCATAACCATAACCTATTGAAGGTTTTGCGTTAGCATTAAGTATTGAACTTAAACTAAGAAGAAATAAAATTTGCAGCTTTAAAAGCTTAAATGAGAGAGATGTCATAAATTATAAATACAAAACCGGTTGGGATAACAAATTTTTCTAGTCAATTTGGTTCTACATAGGTATCATAACAGTATTGATAAATTATAAACAACAAGTAAACATGGTTAAGGAGTTGGCATGGGGTTTTTAACTGGAAAACGCGCACTAATTGTTGGTTTGGCGAGTAATCGTTCTATCGCCTGGGGTATTGCTCAGGCTATGCATAGAGAAGGGGCAGAGCTTGCATTTACCTATCAGACTGAGCGATTAAGAGAACGTGTTGAAAAGTTAGCAACTGAATGTGGTTCTGATATCGTTCTTCCTTGTGATGTTGCCAGTGATGAGCAGATAGAACAAGTTTTTGAAAGTCTTGATGATTATTGGGATCACCTGGATATTCTGATTCATTCCGTTGCCTTTGCACCCAAACATGAACTTGCTGGTGAATTTTTAGACAGTGTGACACGTGAAGGCTTTAATACGGCACATGAAATTTCATCTTATAGTTTTGCCGCATTAGCTAAAGCGGGTAGAAATATGATGGAAGGACAAAATGGCGCTTTATTAACGCTATCTTATCTGGGTGCTGAACGCTCAATGCCTAACTATAATGTTATGGGCTTAGCAAAAGCAAGTTTGGAAGCGAATGTGCGTTATATGGCTGAGTCACTTGGACCGGATGGAATCCGAGTTAATTCAATTTCTGCAGGTCCGATTAAAACTCTCGCAGCTGCAGGAATTGGTGACTTTAAGAAAATGCTTGATCATGTTGAGAAAAGTGCCCCACTTCGCAGAAATATTACTATCCAGGATGTTGGTAATACTGCAGCATTTTTGTGTTCTGATTTAGCCTCAGGAATTACAGGTGAAAATATTTATGTAGATTCCGGTTATCATAATGTTGGTATGGGACCGCTGTAAGAAATAAGTGTTAAGTGTTAAGTGTTAAGTGTTAAGTGTTAAGAAAGTATATCTAATCTGAACAATGATAGTTGACTATATCCTATTATTTTGGAATTAATGCTGCATCTTCAAAGCTTTGTCTTGCACTCCATACCAGGTATCCGCCCCAAAGAACCTTAACATTATCCCAGCCGGCAACTCTTAAGGCAAAGTGTGCCTTGGATGATAATAAACCCGTTTCGCAATATAAAATAACTGTTTTATCTTTAGGTATTTCCTTACGCCTATGAAGTATTTCACGCCATTCAATATTAATAGCCCCGGGAATATGCCCTAACAGGTAATGCCCCTTATTTCGATTATCAATAAAAATAAGATCATCGTGATTTGTTGATGATAGTTGCTCTGTTGAAATTGAGCCATCTGAGTATTCAGCAAAGTCTAAATATTCCTGAATGCCATGAAGCGAACTTCCGCAAATACCGCTTTGTTGCATAAATAAAAAAAGTGTCAATACTCCCACTACCTTTATCGTGCTGTATTTTATAAGGCTTAAATTAGTCATTTGCATTTGCTTCAATATCAATATTATCTAAGGCCATTTTCTCTGCAATATCTAAACTTGATTGCGTTTCCGGTTGACATAAGCTTAGACCTTCACGATAACAGGCCATTGATTTATGCATGTCATTTAATCTAACTTCATATAAATGCCCTAATATATGCCATTTTTCTGCATCTGCCTCAATTTCGATGCTTTCTTTCAGATAATCTTTTGCTTTACCCCATAACTGATTTGCCAGACAGATCTGAGACAAACTAAAAAGCAGTGCTGCATTATTCGGATGCTGATTCAAAAATTTTTCTGCTGTTTTCAGCTGATTGACTCCATCCTGCTCCTGAATACAGCCATAGATTTTAATTGCTTCATCAGACCAGTTTTTACGCAAACTCTCTTGAATAATTTCTGCTGCAAGCTCATCATCGCCAAGCTTAATTAATAGGCGACTATAGTAACATCGCATCAACTCATTACTGGTCGTTTTCTTAGGGAAGTTCTTCCACATTAATTTTAATGAAGGCAAATCTTCACGATTTGTTAAATTGAGCATACGATGACGATAGGTTTCTAGCTCTAATTCCTGATATTCATCATTGCTCAACAATCTTTTATGTTTAACATCCGGTAATATTTTCGCAACTTCTTCCCACATCGATAGTGTTTGATATAAATCAACCAGCATTTTTAAAACTTGTTTATGACTCTGATCTATCGAATGTAAATGCCTTAAAGTAACCAGAGCCTGCTCATATTCTTCTGATGAGATTTCTAATTCTGCTTGAGTGATACCAATGGCAATTTGTGCTTTAGGATAATATTTAAAAGCAAGCGAAAGATATTTATCTCTTTGTTCTCGTTTGTTTTGGCCTTGAGCTGCGCGGGCTGCAGCAATAAAATTAAGCAGTGGTGTATGACTTGAATTGACACCTTGCCCCAGGGCTCGTTCAGCCGCTTTACAATTACCTTCAGCGAGCTGCATCATGCCTGTATTTGCCTGTTTATTCGCTTTCTTCAGTTTTCTTTGTTCATTCCAGCTAATTAGATTCTCGGGCACACTTAACAATTTATATAAAATATAAATCGATAATAAAACTGAAATAATAATTGCTGCAAAAGAAAAAACCAGTAAAACCAAAGTCATTTCAATAGACCAGTCACCATGACTAATCAATGCATAACCAGGGTCTTCCTTAGCAATTATAGTAATATAAGCAGTTGATATAAGAACAAATAAACCAACAATGAAAAATTTAACCATTAATTATTTACTCCCGAAAATATATCTTTGTTCTCGGTAGATAAGCGACTGATTAATTGATCTATAGCTTCTAAAACCGCTTGTAAAGACTTTTCAACTATCGGTGTTTGAATTTCAAAAGGTTGATCAAGTAATTTTAATAATATCTGGTTCATTTGACTTACCTCCGTTGATTTAATATCAAAATACCTATTTAAAAAATCTAACGTTTCATTAAGTAAAGCATGATAGTTTGTTTTATCTTTTTCAATTAAGGCAAATCTCGTTACTTCCAGTTTTAGTCCAAGGCTTTGTTTTAACACAAATGCCTGTTCTGGTGCAATTAAGTGCTGTGCTTTTTTATTGGTGTGTCTAAAGGTTATCAATGACTTAATTTCACTTAAAAACTTATTGGAAGCATTATCTAATGAAGAGCCAACCTTATTATCTGTTGATGACTTATTATTTTCATTGCTATTGTTGCTATTGTTTCCATTGATATCGTTTTTGAATGACAGTTGTTCATTGAGTACTTTTAGTTTTTGAACATTAACGATTAATTCAGATAATTGCTTTCTATGTTGATATACAATAGACGCTTGTTCGGCTGGTAAATCACGAATTGTTTGTTCAATAATGCGACGGATAACCTGATTACCAGAAACATTATGCAATCTAGATTGAATCTGATTTAATTGTTTAATAAATGTATCCTTCGTATATGTAAATGAAAGACTATCGAGAAGTAATTGAGCCATTGATCTTGCTTCATACACTTGTAATATGCTTAAATCAGGCATCAGTAAAACTTTCTGGGGATGCTGTTCTTTTGATTTTTGAATCGTATTATTTTGAATAGTTTTAGCAGGCTTAGCTTCTACCAACTTTTGACTTTCCTTATTTTTTACGATGCTTTCAGATTTGCCTTTTTTATTTGTTAATTGAGGTTGTGCGGATTTTCTTAATTGCTCAAGTTGTTGTTCTTTTTGAGCCAAATTCAACATAATTTTATCTGTTTCTACTTTTAACCAATGCTGAACTTGTTTTTTTAATTCAGTATTAACTTGCAATTGTTGATTGAAACTATCTTCAATTAACTGATTAGTTGATAATAAATTTTCCCGATTCTTTTGGATATTCTGTTCGTGTACCGCTAGTACCTGAGAATTATCCTTAAGTTTTTTTTCTATTTGTTTAGTTTGTGAAAAGAGCTTATTTTGTGCTTCTCTTTGTTCAGACAAACTCACAGCCTGTTTACCAATTTCTCTTTGCGTGACTTTTAAGTTCTGAGATAAAGGCTTTAACACAGAAACATCATATTGATTACGTTTTTCTTCACGTACCTGTATCTGCTCCATCTGCTCATTAACAAAATATGCCATAAAAACGGCATAGGCAGAAATTAAAAAGGTAATGATAACAAAAATTATCATATAAGCAGGTTTAGACTTTGTTTCTGCTTCGCTTTCATCCATTTCTGCAGCTTCAATTTTATCTTCCTCAAAGCTTGCTTCAAGATCTTTAACCATTTCTTTTCTTGATTTAAAAACCATAGTACCCTTCTATTTGTCTTTTAATTATCTTTTATTTACTTTCTAAACTTTTACTTAGTTAGCTTGAATTTGTTTGAGATAATTAACTAAGCTTGACGGTTCCTTTGTAGGTATGACATCAATAATACCGCAAAAACCTAAAGTTTGTGCCTTTTGCTTTATTTTCTCATGGATCACTATCAAGTGGCTTGTTAACAATTGCATTTTCGACTGTTCATCAATCAATTGTAAAAGATTGGACAAACTTTCACTACTAAAAATTAGCAGAATGTTATAATAGCCATCTAAAATCATATTATTAACTTGCTCGAAAGTATACTCTGGAAAGTTGCGCTGGTACACTTCACAATACTCAACTATTGCACCACTATTATGTAATTCATTATACAAATATTCTCTTCCTCCGACACCTCTAACAATAAGAATATTTTTTCCTTTTATTTTCTGGAATTCTGGTCTTAACAATAAATGCTCACTATCAAATTGTTTATCAGGTAAGACATCAATTTCATTATGTGTTTTGTGCAGATAAGCCTTCGCTGTGGCTAAACCAATGGCAACACTCAAACAGGATTGAGATAATTTAGTTTCCGAAAACTGACTAAAAAAATATTCAACCGCATTTTGACTGATAAAAATAATCATATGTAAGCTATCTAAAGACAACTTCAAGTTTGCTTTAACTGGTTTAATTTGCATTAAAGGAAAGTCTTTAACTAAAAAACCTTCTTTTCTGAGTCGCTGTGTTAAACTGCAATTTAAGCTTGTTGGACGGGTGTTAATCAGTCGAATATTATTAATTGTTTTAATCATTTTTGTTAGTTCAAAATCAAAAGATGCAATACTTTAAACTCTGGAAAATTACTGGTCTTTTATATTTAATGTTAATTATTATAGTCTCTTTAATACCAGTTCCTGATGTTGACACCGGTATTAATCATAGCGATAAGATAATTCACTTTCTCATTTATTTTATCATGCTATCCTGGTTTGGTCAGTCAGGACTATATGCAAATAAACTTATTGCTAATTTTAGCCTTACAATATTATTTGGAATTGGGATTGAAGTTCTTCAATCTTTTACAAGCTATCGTCAATTCGACATTTATGATATCTATGCTAATAGTTTAGGGGCTTTATTGGCTTATCTTCTACTTCTTTCTCGTTACCAATACCTGCTAAACTTCATAGATCATCAAATAAAGCTAAAACTCAATTAAATATATGATCATTGATAGTTAATACGCATTATTCTATAGTACAATATATATGGTCTGACGTACTTAGGAAAAATTATGAAAAAAATAGAAGCGATTATTAAACCATTTAAATTAGATGACGTAAGAGAAGCTTTGCAGGAAATCGGCATTACTGGCATGACTTCAACAGAAGTTAAGGGATTTGGACGTCAAAAAGGGCACACTGAACTTTATCGTGGTGCTGAGTATGTGATCGATTTTTTGCCAAAAATTAAAATTGATATTGTCGTTGCTGAAGATGATGTTGATCGTTGTATTGAAGCAATTACACAAGCCGCACGTACAGGTAAAATTGGTGATGGTAAAATATTTGTTTTACCTGTTGAAAGAATAGTGCGTATTCGTACTGGCGAAGAAGATATGGATGCTATATAAAATATTTCCTTCTTTTGCGATTGGGGTTACTTACCCCAAACCCCAAAGTTTATTTAAACTTCAGCCAATCGGGCACCATCTCAGAAAGAATACTTTCATCTTCTAAAAAGACATCATCAATAAAACCATTCTTTTCTTTATTTGTATCATAAATCAATTGTGTATCTTTGGCTAAACTATCCATACCCAGTTTTTTATAGGCTTTAACCATGATTAATAATGCTGCACCAACAGCTGGTGTTTCCTGCAAATTCTTTACAACGAATGAAGCACGATTAACTGCTGCCAAATAAGCACCACTATCATAATAAAACTTGGCAATATGTAACTCATGTTTAGAAACTTTATTTTTAAGATATTTCATTCTTAAACGTGCATCTTCAGCATAAATGCTATCAGGAAACTTTCTAACCAATAGATCAAAGTATTGAAAAGACTCGAGTGATATTTTTGTATCTCGTTTAGATTCATCTTGAGGCCAAATAAATTCAAAAACACTTTTTCTTTCAGGAAATACCGTCATACCTCGTAAATAATATAAATAATCTAAATTCGGATGCTTAGGATATGTTTTAATAAAACGTTTTATCTCAGCCAATGCAAACTCAGGCTCATCATCTTTATAATAAGCATAAGCTAATTCCATCTGCGCCTGTTGTGCATATCGACTATGAGGATATCTAGCTCCAACTTTTTCATAAAACTCAATTGCTTTTGCAAGTTCGCCTTCTTGTAAGTGATTTTTAGCCTCAGTGTATAATTCTTCTGCGGTCCAATTTACTGTTTCATCAATTTCATCAGGCAACCAGGAACATGAAGATAATACAAATAGACTCAATAGAGCAAGTAGCCAGAAACGAGTATTAAAAGAGAAAGTGTTTTTTATCATTGGTTGAACTTAGCCTAAATTTAACAGTGCCTAAATAAAATACTAATGAGTGTATGTTATAATTAACAATCACAAAGTTGAACCAGTATAACATATTTCAGGCAATTTCCAGCCAAGATATTTTACATTCAGGAAGTATAAAAATATGACAGATAAGCCAATAAATGCAACCGTAATGATTGAAGAAGTTATTCCGGAACAACATTATGGTAAACGATTAGATCAGAGTTTAGCGCTTATTTTTCCACAATATTCTCGGGCCCGCATACAAAACTGGTTAAAAAATGGCGATATTCTTATTAATCATAAATCCAATAAATCCAGAACTAAAGTGCTTGGTGGAGAAAGTGTTCGTCTCAATATTCCTGTTAATGATGTCGATAATTCCATTTCAGAAGCAAAACCCGAAGCAATTGCTTTAAATATTATTGATGAGGATGAAGATATTCTTATCATTAATAAGCCAATTGGTTTAGTAGTACACCCTGGCGCCGGAAACCGCACAGGCACATTATTAAATGCGCTATTACATTATTATCCACCAATTCAGCAAGTACCAAGAGCAGGTATTGTACATCGTTTAGATAAAGACACCTCCGGATTGATGGTTGTTGCAAAAACACTGGAAGCGCAGACGGATTTAGTCAGACAACTTGAAAATCGTGACATAGAGCGAGAATATGAAGCAATTATAGTCGGACTACCTGTCACTGGTGCTCGTTGGATAGATATTATTGGCCGCCACCCAACACAAAGAACCAAAATGGCAATATTACCGGAAACAGCAACTCATGGAAAAGAAGCGATAACTCGTTTTAGTATTGAAGAACGCTTTAAGATTCATTCCAAAGTTAAGGTAAATCTTGAAACTGGCAGAACTCACCAAATTCGCGTGCACATGGCCCATAATAATTTCCCGCTAGTAGGAGATCCTGCTTATGGCGGTAGGCTAAGGTTACCGAAACAATCTAGTGAAGAATTAAAACAGTTCTTAACCGCTTTTCATCATCAGGCATTACATGCTAGAAAATTAGGGCTAATGCATCCTACACATAAAGAATGGGTGCAATGGCAAGTTGAAAGTCCTGAAGATATGCAGAAACTAGAACAATTACTTCGACAACATAAAATTGAGCATGAGTAATTTCAAATTAATAGTCATAGCCTAACTTTAACAAATATGTACTATCTATTTTATCATTACCACTAACAACCTTATTATCATAATTAATTTGTGCTTCCGTACTGAGTGAAAAACCGGATTTTAGAGGAAACTTAAATCCAGTCCAGGTTTTGATACTATAATCATCAGAATTTTCAAAACTATAAAGCCCTAACTGACGATGATAATACTGTAATACACCTGCCAGAATAAACTGTTCATAATCCAACTCCCATGTACCCGATAGATATTTCTGTTGAGGTACATTAAAATTATCTTCATAACTTTGAGCTAAACCTGCATTAATACTTAAATTGAGCGACTCACTTTCAAAATACTGATGACCCAGGTGAACACCATAAACTTGTTTTAAATCAAGTTCGGCTATCTTATCGGATTCAAAAATAGCACTCACTCCTAAAAAAGATTTTTTATGAAAGAAATAGTCATATTTAGCGGAAAACAACCAATTGTTAGCCGTTTTAACTTGTTCACTTTCATTATTTTCCACTTGCCCGGAAAACGTAAATCGATCATCCATACCTCGAAAACCAAGCTTGCCATCAATTTTTACATTCTGACTTTTGGTATTCCCTTCTTTAAATTCCAAAGCCAGATTTACTGCCCCTTGTCTTTTATACGACTGGCCTATTTGCCATGGTTTTGGGTTAATATACTGCATATCTGATAATTGAATATTTTCTTGTGAACCATTAATTTTAATCTTTTTGTCTTCAACAAGCAGGTGTTTAACCTGCTTTATTGTTTTATCTTTAAGCATTAGCTTAAGTGGTTTATCGCTTTCAATTTCAACAATATTTCCCAGATTAACCATGATTGTGCCGGCATAGGGTGTTTTAAATTCCAAAGTGTCATTTTGTTTAGAAATTATGGTTCCAATGAGCGTGGAACCATTTTTTAAAATCAACTTATCGGCAAGTGCTTGCTGAGATAATAGAATGCTTATTAACAGCGCAAATTTTGTTATTAAATTTAAATTTTTAAAATTCATAATAATTATTACTTTTATTTGTTTGAAACATTACTTGGTGAAAAACCATCACCTGCATGAATTGTAAGCTGCTGAAATGGAATCCCCCATTGCTGTTCATTACAGACTGCAACACAGGTTCTTTGAATCATGCGTTCAATTTTAAAGAATGAATCTGCATATTCGCCAGGTATTGATGTCGCAATTAAATAATCAAGTGAACTTGCCGCGGCGGCTTTAAATTCAACCACAAGGCTATTGATATGATAATCACTTTCAGCAAAGGCTTTTTCTAAGGCGGTCATAAAAATTTGTGGTACCTCATCCAAACACTTCGCTTGATTTGCATAATCAATTCCAAATACCACCGCAAGAGAAAAGCCATCACGGGATAGGTTTCGAAATTGGCTACTATAAAATTCATTGGTGGGTATTTGCACCGGGCAACCTTTAACTTTTAAACGCACAGATTCAACACTTTGGCTAAGTACCTGGGCGTAAATATCACCACTTAGCATAAGAAAATCACCTTCACGACAAGGAAACCAGGAGTCATTCGCGGGTCTGGAAATCATAGTGCTTAATTCATTGACAGGTATACGGACCCGCCCTACTAACTCAGGATTGCTTAAAAAACTATACATACCTATATTATTTACTTGCATAGGAATACCCTGATAAATAACTCTCTCATCTAAACGTACTGGTCCTAGATTCAGTAACATCCTGATTTCTGATAGATATTTAGGTAGTGTATTTCTTAAGTTCAATAAAATAATGATTAGTATTAAAATCACTAAGGCTAATAGTAATAAGTCATTTCTAATATAAAAAACAGTGATAACACTGGAAAGTACCAGAAGGACTTTAATGGCAGAAAAAATATAACCCGTTATTCTTTTCCATAAGATACGGGCTTTGCCTTTTGCATGTGGTTTATAAAAATGAAAAAACACTTTTTCAAATAAATAAATAATAAACCAAATAGCAAAAGCTGCTGATAAAGCAACTAGTAAGGTGAATCCTCTCTCACGAAAGAATTCTTTAATAGAGCTAACAATAGAACTACCTGGAGATACTTTTTCTGTATAAGTATTTTCGAGTTGATAATTGGCTGTTTTTAAAGACTCATCGATATCAGCTTCATATTTCTCCCAATTTTTTTGTAAGGTCTTTAGTTTGTTCTTGATGTCATTTGTTAAAGGCTGTTTTAAGATAATAGAAATGGAATCTTTTGCCTGTTGTGTAGAATGCTTTAGCTCTTCTAGAGATTTTATTTTATTTCTTAATTGCTCTATGAGTCTGGGTTTTTCTGTTAACTTTTTTAAACTGTCAATAACTGGTCGAGTTATTTGAACGATCTCTTTATTTAAATCAAATTCAGGTACGGCCTTTTGCTCAAATAATGATGAATCTATGCCACCAGTAGCCACCTGTTCAAAAGTTAAATCAAGCTGGTTAATGAGTTTTTTTAACTCCTGTCGTTGTAGTTTTATGTCATTAACATCTTCTGCCTCTTTAGTAGATTTTTGTTTTTTAAGTAAAGTTTTTTGTTCAAGCTTTTTTTGAATTAAGGACTGGTCAATCTCTTGTAAGCGAAGAATAGTTTGTTGTAATTTATCATCTTGCACTGTTGGCTCTGTGGGCTCTACAGCTACTGCAATATTCAGCAAACAATAAATAAATAATCCAAAAACTAAACGAGACATGACTGTCTTCCTCATTGATTATACTAAAAGGAGAATAATTAATTTCTTACGGTATAGCTAAAATATTATCATCAAAAGGGCAGCAAATAAATACCCGATTAAAACTGTAAGTCTTTATCTGTAGATAATATTGCCTTATATATGATATTTATAATTAGTTTATTTTATAATTATCATAAACATACAACGGATACAATTTACCATTAACTAATGAAACTATTTTCAGCCACATGGCCAGCTCCAAATAAAATAAAAACATTGATAACAACTCGACAAGGAGGTTTTAGTTTGCCGCCTTTTGATAGCTTTAATCTAGCACTACATGTTGAGGATAAGCCTGAACATGTTGAACAAAATCGACAGCTTTTAACAAAGAAATTACCCGCATCACCTACCTGGTTAGATCAGCAACATACGATTAACTGTATAAATATTGATAATCAGAAATTCAAACAGCCATCAGTTGCAGACGCATCACTGACAACCAAAATGAATTCTATTTGTGTGGTATTAACTGCTGACTGCATGCCATTACTTGTTTGTAATAAAAATGCCACTATCGTCGCAGCAATTCATGCTGGCTGGAAAGGAATGGTTGATGGGATTATTGAGAAAAGCATTCTACAAATATTAACCGAAACGCAAGAATCTGCTGATGAATTAATGGTTTGGTTAGGACCTGCAATTAGTCAAAATAATTTTGAAGTTGGACTTGATGTTAAAGATGCTTTTGTAAAAAAACATCCCAAAAGTATTGATGCTTTTAAGTCAATTAACAATAAACCAGATAAGTTTTTATGTGACTTATACCAGATTAGCCGATTGATTCTAAATCACCTGGGTGTCACTCAAATCTATAGTGAAAATTTCTGTACTTATGCTGATAAAGAGAACTTTTATTCTTATCGTCGAGATGGGCAAACAGGACGCATGGCCAGTTTAATCTGGATGGAATAAAAACTGTCAACTGTCAACTGTCAACTGTCAACTAATTATAAGAAGTATATTCAACAACATCCGTAAATAATTGATTTAAACTAATACCAGCACATGCAGCCATTTGTGGAATTATACTTTCAGCTGAAAAACCGGGCACGGTATTAATTTCAATTAACACTGGTCCCGTTTCCGTTATCATATAATCAACACGACAAATGCCTCGTAAAGGCAGTTTTTCATAAATAGTTCTTGTTTGATCTTGAATCATTTCAGTAACTGCTTCAGATATTGGCGCGGGCGTTATTTCTTCTGATGAGCCTTCGTACTTAGCCTGATAATCAAAAAACTCATTTTCAGTCCGTATCTCTGTCAAAGGTAAAACATGGATACCTTTATAAGATTGGTATACACCACTAGAAATCTCACGACCTGCTAAATAAGCTTCAACCATAATTTGCTTGCCATGTTCAAACGCGGCAACAATGGCTTTTTCTAAGTCTTCTGCTCGACTAACCCGGGATACGCCAAAGCTACTTCCACTTTCTGTTGGCTTTACAAAACAAGGATATTTAATCTCATTATTGACTTGTTCAATGGTTGATGCCATTTGAAAAATAGCATTTTGTTCAAATACCAGGGATTTAGCAATGGGCACACCTAAAGAACTCAAGTATTGATTACATAGGAATTTATTAAAAGTAACGGCTGATATTAGTTGATTACAGGTTGAATAAGGGATACTTAATAAATCAAAATAAGCCTGAAGTTGACCATTTTCACCCGGTTCACCATGAATGGCGATAAAGGCATAATCAAATGCAACTTCTGTATCTTTATACATAATTGTAAAATTAGCCCTGTTGATATCCAACCACTCTTTTTTATAATAAGCTCGCCAGCCTTCATCATCAATTCTTACTCGGATACAATATAATTGTTCCGAATCTAAAGCGTCATGAACGGTTTGCGCACTCTTTAATGAAATGACTTTTTCAGAACTATAACCGCCTTCAATGATTGCAATTGTTTTCACAATATTTGGATTCAACTATAATATTTTTACTAAAGCAGCTATTAAGGCTGCCTGAGCTAACAGTAGACCAGCGACCCACTTAATCATATCTGATTTTGTTCTTTCCAACTCCAGACTTAAATGCTGATTAGTAACCAAGTCAGATTCCTGCAAACTATCTTTTGTCGTAACAAATTTATGTGTATCAAATGTTACCGTTGTCATGTAAATATCCTAAACAATAAGACGAAACCTAAGCTATTATATCCTTTTTATTTTATAGAAAGAAAGCCTTCAAAAGAAAGGTACTTAAAGATACTGATAGTATCAACAAAACCGGCTCGTTTTAACAGGTCTAAATTACCCTGGGTCGAAAAGGGTTCTAAAACTCCTTTTAAACTTCTTGATTTTGATAGAATTTCGTCCGCACTATAACCCTGTGATATTTTATATTCATTATAAAGGCTGGTCATAATATCCTGAAAACGGGCATCATTAGCGCGAACTTTTTCAAATAATAAAAAAGCACCTCCCCAATTAAGAGACTGATAGATATTATCAATTAATAATTGTCTTTGACTAGGACGAACAAACTGAACCGTATAATAGGCGATAATCATATCGGCCTGTCGATACTGATATTGCAGTATATCATCACAAATAAATTCCAGCTTGCTTACTTTCTCCTGCTCAGCACTATGTTGTGCTTGTTGAATCATATCCTGTTCTAAATCAATACCAATAAAGTTTGCACTCTGTTTATGATCATTATGCTTTGCCAGTTTGACACTTAATTGTCCAGTAGAACAGCCTAATTCATAACAAGTCGAATCATTCGTAATAAAAAAATCACTTAAGTCACAAACAATTTTATGACCGTCCTCATACATGGGAACTGATCGCTTGATATGCTCATCAAAATTCTTAACGGCCTCGCCTTTAAACTTCCAGTTGGCGTTCTCAGCCTTTATTCCATTACCAACATTTGACACGATTAAGTCCTTTATCTTCAATTTAGCTGATTCGGTAACAATTTTTTCCGGCTTCTTTAGCATCATATAGCGCTCGATCTGCATTTTTTGCCACCTGTTCAGCATTATCAGAAGTACCATCAATACAGGTCAAACCGATACTGGTTCCAACTTGATAATTGTTCCCTTCCCATTGAAGACGATAATCATGGACAGATTGTATGATTTTATCGGCAATCAATTTCCCCTGTTCCAGGGAACATCGATACATAAGGATATTAAATTCATCACCGCCGATACGGCCCACTAAATCATATTCACGAACCTGAGATTTAAATAATGTCGCAATATCAATTAATAGCTGGTCACCGGCATGATGTCCTGCCGTATCATTAATTGCTTTAAAATTATCCAGATCAATATACATTAAAATCGAATTAGATTTTTCATGAACAGATTTACTTACAACCTCCTCAATTTTCTCTTCAACAATACTGCGATTATATAAGCCTGTTAACTTGTCATGGCTTGCTGAAAATTTGAGCTTATCGTTTAGAGCGGTCACTTCTGAAATATCGGTAAAGACAATTACGATTCCTAGAAACTCATTTTTTTTACCTATAATTGATGCAACCGTCAAAGAGAACCATAAAAAAATATCGTATTTATCACTTCGAATATAACATTGGTTGTAACGTTGTATCTTTTTTTTATCTGCTAGTGCATGGGCAACAATATCTGAAATAGGCGTCATTTCATTTTTACTATAAAAAAGTTCAAGTTTATCAAAATACTGGTTTTTAGCCTGACAGTCGACAGACTGAAGAACAACTTCTGCAAAGGGATTTAAATAATTAATAACCCCCGTCTGATCAGTAATAATGACTCCCTGACTGACACATTCAAGTGCAACTTCTGCTTGTTTAACAATAATATTTTCTTTTCTAAAAATATACCGCAATGTAAATAAAACCAGCACGGTAAACAAAATAAATAACATTAAGCCCAGAATTGAAATTCTAAGAATATTGTCTTTTTGTTGTTGAATCAGTTTATCGAGATAAGCTTTATGATTTTTAACTTGTATTAATTGCAACTTTTCTATTATTTCGAGAACTTGTGACTGAGATTTAACAGAATCATTATTAATTAAGGCTAATGCTTTCTCGTCTTTACCTTCCATCAGAAGTTCGGTGATGTGGCTTCTGATAGCAGATGACTTTTTCATTCGCGTAAAGACATGCTGATGGATTTTTCTTTCTTCTTCCGGTAAATCAAATGCTACAAAAACACGATTTGCTTTCGCAACAACATGTGCCAGGGCATAAAATTCATCAAACAATTCATTACGCTCAAATACATCTGAAGTATGATACATCTTCAATAAAATCATAGTTCTTTTATGTGAGTTTTGGGCGACAGTGGTTAACGCCTGATTCTTAGCCAGATACTCCTGTTCAACCGAATTGATTTTCTCTTTTAAATTATCAGATTGCTTTAAAGAATAATAAACCAATAGCACAATTAAGCACAAAACCAGCACAAAGCCACTGCTAAAGAGCATAAGAATTCTAAAGTTGGAAATCATAATAAACTACATTCTCTCATAACTCATTGAGTTCTGACTGTTCCAAAATAAAGTATTTTAATTTATTAAATCGTTCTGTTATGACAAGGTTCAGTAGAATTTAGCAACCTGAGTTGATAATACGATATCTAATACGAGTTTTAAAGGAGTATTTATCTGCATTATTTGTTAACCGTCTAATAAAATTACTTTGTCAGATTTTTCTGACATCAATTGTTACCATTTTATAGTTTGTTTTACGGGTTCATCTGACTTTTTTTCACTTAATGTTTCTCTATAATTTTCATCACTGGCTGCAATGATGCAGTCAGTAATCAAAACTTAATTAAATTAAAAGGAAATTATGATGAAATTATTAAATACTGTTAAATCAACAATTATCGCTTCAACTTTATTAGTCGCTAATAGTATTTTTGCAGCGCCAGTGAATATTAATAGTGCAGATGCGCAGACCATTGCTGAGAATTTAAAAGGCATAGGTCAAAGTAAAGCAACCGCAGTAGTGACTTACCGTGAACAAAATGGCAAATTTATGGATTTAAATAGCCTGACTTTAGTCAAAGGAATCGGCTCAAAAACCGTTGAAAAAAATAAAGATGATATATTGTTTTAAAACCGAAATTAACTAAATAAGCGATATCCCTCTTAATAGGTTTACCAAAAGAGGGATAAGCTTTTTTTGTATTCTTATATACCACTAATCTTTGAAAATGCAGGCTACGTTACTTTTTGTTATTGCTTCAATCACATAGT
>JADGAU010000090.1 GCA_015231865.1 Gammaproteobacteria bacterium
TAACGGAATAGGGTTTACGTCTAACCGCTTCAGTTAGATAACCACCTTCTTCGTAACCGACAAGGAAAAAACATGATTAAAATTACCCCTGCTGCAGGAGAACAAATGCAAAAATCATTTGCCTCTGCTGATGAAAATACGATTTTAAGAATCGCTGTAAGACAAAAGGAAAATGGAGAGTTTCATTACCTTATGGGATTAGATGACACTAAAGCGGATGACATGCGCTTTATTAGCCAGGAAATTAAAATCGCCGTTTCAAATGAGCAAATTGATTTATTAGATAATATGGAAATTGACTTTGTTGAAATATCAACAGGAAAATTTGAATTTATTTTTAAAAATCCCAATGATCCAAAATACAAACAACCTACTGAATAAGGCTCTTATTCATAATGGAAGACAATAGCAATTCACAGGCCATTGAAAGTTCATCTGAGACTATATCAGATTCCGGGTTACATACATATCACCAGGCTGAAAATTCAAACACAGTGCCCATTGGTCTAAAATACAGTCGCCTGTATTTACCGATGATTATTATTGCTGTTATTTTTCTTTTCCTAATTTTTTCACATCTATTTTTTGCAGAATTACACCATTTTCAAGTCAATTTATTATTATCCTTAATTGGTTTTGTTTCTTTGCTTAAAATTATTCTTGTTGTTAAATCTGAGTTTTATGTCCCGTTTATCCACATAAGAAATTGGTCATTACGAGTTAAAGCTAATGACTATTCGGTTAGATTGCCGACAACAAGTGAGGCAACAGAGTTTAATAAACTTGCCGTGGATCTAAATGTTTTAACTGAGATCTTACAGTTTTTCTCGGATGAGTTTCGCGATAAGGTAAAACAACAAACCAGTATTATTAAGGATCAGGATGATTCTTTAAGAATTTTATATAAAACAGCAACAACTATAAATAACTCTCATCAAATTGAGGATACCTATCAGGATTTTTTAAAAATTCTAACGCAGTTAACCAGTGCTCATGCTGGTGCAATAAGACTGATTAGCCATAATCCAAAACATATTGATCAACTGGAAATGGTAGCCTCAATTGGTTTGAGTGATGAATTTGTGAGTAATGAAGAGTTTGTTCCTGTTAATCGTTGTCTTTGCGGCAATTCATTTACTGAAGGAAAGGTAAAACAGCTTGATCAGGTAAAAGGTTGTGAACAGTTTGCTGGAACACCATTATTTGATCAACAAGGCGCAAATATTTTAGTCGTACCAATTGAATATCAGGAAAAGTTTCTTGGTATCTATAATTTATATCTTAGTGATAAAAACATTAACATTAAAAATAAAGATCATGAAGAACTTTTAATTACCGTCGGCAAACAACTGGGTATTGCAATGGAAAAGTTCAAATTATTACAATTGGCAAAACAGAACTCGGTCATGAAAGAACGCACGCTGCTTGCGCATGAACTTCATGACTCATTAGCTCAGACATTGGCTAGTCTACGCTTCCAGGTAACCATAATGGAAGAAAATATCCATGAAAAAATTCCGCTTAGTCAAAACGAAGTTGAAAAGCTTCATGGCAGTATCGACGAAGCCTATACAGAAGTTCGTGCATTAATTACCCACTTTAGGGCCCCCGTTGATAGTTCGGGACTCATCCCCGCAATTACTAAACTGGTTGATAACTTTAATAATAAAAATAATTTCAAAATTTTCTTTCAAAATAATTGGAAGCAACAGAATATAAGCTCTGATCATCAATACCAATTAGTTAGAATCATTCAGGAATCTTTAGGTAACATAAAAAAACATAGTCAAGCAAAAACAGTTCGTTTATTATTAAAAACGCATGACGACATAAATGAATTATTAATAGAAGATGATGGTATTGGTTTTACTGAACAACAAAAAGATTCTAGCCTCGGCGAACATATTGGATTAAAGGTTATGAAAGACCGTGCGAAGAGAATGAATGGCATTATCAGCATCGATAGTGAACCTGGAGAAGGGACTCAAATTCTGTTAGAATTTCCACTTAATAGAGAAGATAACCAGTAAATTTCAGACAAAACTAAAAGGGCATGACTGCATGAAAGTTTTATTAATTGATGATCACACATTATTTAGAGCAGGCTTACAAGGACTATTGGAGCGCATGGGTATTGAAGTTGTTGCAGCTGCAGGAACTGGTGAAGAAGGTATCGCATTAGTATCTGAATACCAACCCGATGTTGTTCTTCTTGATATGAGAATGCCGGGGCTAAATGGTATTGAAGTATTAAAACAACTTCGAGAAAAAGGCGAAGAAATGCCCATCGCTATTTTGACTACAGTTGATGATGAAAATGATTTAATTGATGCCTTGCAATGTGGGGCACAAGGCTTTTTGCTTAAAGGCATGCAGCCCGATGAATTAGTCACTGCCTTACAAGAAATTCATGATGGTAAAACGGTTGTTGCACCTGATTTAACGCCAGTCCTCGCTAAAATCGTACAAGGGCATGCACCAGAACGAAATTCAGAACCTAATCCATTTTCGGACTTAACACCCCGAGAGACTGAAATTTTAAGTTTACTCGCAGAAGGTCAAAGTAATAAAGTTATTGCCAGAAACCTTGATATCTCAGATGGCACGGTTAAATTACATGTAAAAGCTATTTTACGGAAACTTGAAATTCATTCACGAGTGGAAGCAGCTGTAATGGCCGTACAACATGGTCTAAAACAAGATTCTATAAAAAATACTGGTCGCAATTAATTTTCTATGACTATTTCACATCCTATTACACATCATAGTTTTAACGACCTTCTGACGCTTGCCAAGAAAGAAGTCGACGAACTTTTTCCCTGGGATGTTGAAGAATTAATTGAAGAAGGACATGATCTTCTGATTATAGATGTTCGTGAGCCATATGAATACAAAAAAATGCGCATCAAGGATTCAATCAATGTTCCTAGAGGTGTTCTGGAAACGGCATGTGAGTGGGCATTCGACGAAACAGTTCCTGAACTGGTAATGGCTCGAAATAAAAAAGTTTTGGTCGTTTGCCGCTCAGGTAACCGTAGTGTTTTTGCTGTACAAACTTTAGCTCAAATGGGCTTCAAACAAGCCTATTCACTACAAACTGGCTTACGTGGCTGGAATGAATATGATATGCCTTTGGTAAATGATGACGGAGAGGTTGATGTTGATGATGCCGATGTTTATCATGAATCCAAAATTAGCCCTGAGCAAATGGGACCTCAAATTTCAGAGCCTGATTAATTTGGAGCTTTTTCAGATGATAAACCAGATAAAACGAACTGATTAGTTTCTTGTAATCTTTCAATTGTTCCTACATCTGACCAATAGCCTCTAAACACCTCACCGGTAACTTTTAAATGTTTAATAGCTTTAATCAATAACGGAGCTAAAGGTTCAGGCTTTTGCTGATATAAATCTGCTAGCGTAGTAAAAAAATCAATATGATATTTGGCAATCCCACTAAAAGTAAACTTTTCATTACTATCATCTTGTAACAAGAAACCCTTCTGATTTATCGAAAAATCACCTTTGGGATGATGTTTTGGATTCTCAACCATAACTAAATGAGCTTGAACAGGCTTGTCTAAAGCTTTAGCGCTAATTCTAGTAAAATCATAATCCGTATATATATCACCATTAACAACAATAAACTCATCATTTTCTGAACCTGCTAATAATGGTAGCGCTTTAATTATACCTCCTGCAGTCTCCAGTGCCTGATTTTCATGACTATATTGAATGTTAATTCCCCATCTCTTCCCGTCACCTAAAGTCTCAACAATTTTCTGTCCTAACCAGGCATGATTAATGACAATATCCTTAACACCGGCTTTGATTAGTGATTCAATATGATACTCAATTAATGCTTTACCTTTTACTTTCAGTAATGGTTTAGGGCATTTATCAGTCAAGGGACGCATACGCTCTCCCCTTCCTGCAGCTAGGATCATTGCTTTCATAATGGACTGTATTTTTGCAGTAATTGATATAAATCAGAAAATTCTGAATATTGCTTGCTGGCATTTAATAAATTTTGATATGTTAAAGGTATATCATTTAAATAATTGTCTTTGCCATCTCGATGATATAAACGGGAAAATATACCAACAACCTTTATTTGCCTTTGCATTCCCATGACATCAAACCATTTTTTAAATTGCTCGTGTTTCATATTACTAATAATATTTAGTTCAAATAGACGTCTCTGATATGTGTTTAGCCATTGATTAATTTTCTCTTCAGACCATTTGATATAACTATCTTTAAGCAAAGAAACTAAATCATAGGTACAGGGACCAATCACCGCATCCTGAAAATCTATAACACCGGGATTAAGATGTTCAACAAACATTAAGTTTCTGGAATGAAAATCTCTATGGACAATAACTTTTGGTTGCTCTTGAATAATCTCAATTATTTTCTTTTGTGCTGATGTTAATATCTGCTTTTCTTCTGATGTCAGTTTAATATTTAAATGGACTTGAATATACCAATCCAGATAAAGATCCATTTCTGTCTGTAATTTTTGTTGATCATATTCTGGTAATAAAACATCTTCAGTTTTGGTTAATTTTAATAAGCTATCAAATGCATCACTATACAAACTATCAACATTTTTATCATTTAAAATAGATAAATAAGGGCTGGAACCAAAGTCTTCTAATATTAGAAATCCATTAGTAATGTCTTGTGCATAAATATCTGGTACATGAATATGACAGGATTTAAAAATTTCCGTGCTGCGAATAAAAGGTTCTATATCCTCTTGAGGCGGAGGTGCGTCCATGATGATATAACTTTTATCAATTTCAATTTCTGTCATTTCTGAGTTTGAAAAGAATACTCTAAAATAGCGACGAAAACTGGCATCAGCTGATGCTGGCTCAATTGAAGTTATTGTGCATTGGAGCTCATTTTCCAGCCAATGTTGTATTTGATTTAGTCTTTGGTCCATTAATAAGTTAAAAGTTAAAAGTTAAAAGTATATTCTGGTGGTAATTATATAGCCTGTTTCCTATAATTGATATTTTTTATATATGTTGAAAAAGTATGATAGTTTTAGGTATAGAAACTTCTTGTGATGAAACCGGTGTTGCTATTTATGATACTGATAAAGGTCTTTTGGCTGATGTTTTGTATTCCCAGATAGATCTGCATTCACAATATGGTGGTGTTGTGCCGGAACTAGCTTCGCGTGATCATGTCCAGCGAATTATCCCCCTGGTTGATCAAGCACTGCAACAAGCCAAATTAAATAAAAGCAACATAGATGGTATCGCTTATACTGAAGGTCCAGGATTAATGGGGGCTTTATTAGTTGGTGCAGCTGTTGGTCGATCACTTGCCTGGTCTTTAGGAATACCAAGTATTGGCGTGCATCATATGGAAGGACATTTATTAGCACCCATGCTGGCAGATAACAAACCTGTTTTCCCTTTTTTAGGATTATTGGTTTCCGGAGGTCATAGTTTATTGGTTGATGTCAAAGTTCATGGGCAATATCTGGTTATAGGCGAGTCGCTTGATGATGCCATTGGTGAAGCCTTTGATAAGACAGCCAAACTACTTGATTTAGGTTATCCCGGTGGTCCAGCCATATCAAAGGCAGCCCAAAAAGGCGATGCTAGTGCCTATCAATTTCCAAGACCAATGACTAATCGCCCAGGACTTGATATGAGCTTTAGCGGCCTTAAAACCTTTGTTTTAAACACCTGGGAAAGTTCTGATAAAAGTGAACAGACTAAAGCCAATATTGCCGCTGCCTTTCAGGAAGCAATTGTCGACACCTTAATTATCAAATGTAAGAGAGCTATTAAAGAAACAAATTATAGCAGAATTGTCATTGCCGGCGGCGTCAGCGCCAATGTACAACTAAGAGAAAAAATGCAGGAATATGCAGATAAAAACGGAGTCGAAGTTTTTTTCCCTGATCCTAAACTTTGTACAGATAATGGCAGTATGATTGCCTATGCAGGGGCTTTACGTTTATTAAAGGGTGAAAAAAGTACGATCGGCTTTCAGACACGAGCCAGGTGGTCGCTTGAGGAATTAAGTCATTAGTTTTCAGTTTTCAAGTATCTTTGCTCTAAACTGATAACTGTCTACTGAAAACTTTTTATTAACCCACCTGTTTTTCTTTTGTCTCATAGATAAGGAGAGGATCAGCTTCTCCATTAACGACATTTTCATCAATGACTACTTTATCTACATCATTCATAGATGGTAATTCATACATGGTATCAAGGAGTAAGTTCTCCATAATACTTCTTAAACCACGAGCACCTGTTTTACGTTTTTGTGCTTCTCTGGCGATTGCATAAAGTGCATCATCACGGATTTCCAGTTCCGCATTTTCCATTTCTATTAGTTTACAATACTGTTTTGATAATGAATTTTTAGGTTCTGTTAGAATTCTGACCAAAGCTTCTTCATCCAGTTCTTCTAAAGTTGCTACAACGGGTAAACGCCCAACAAACTCAGGAATTAAACCATAACGAGTTAAATCTTCAGCTTCAACGTCCTGAATAACTTCACCAAAAAGTCTGTCATCATCCGGTGATTTAACTTCTGCACCAAAACCAATACCACTTTTATCGGAACGGTGCTGAATAATCTTATCCAGGCCAGAGAATGCTCCACCGCAAATAAATAAAATATTAGCAGTATTTACTTGCAAAAATTCTTGTTGAGGATGTTTACGACCGCCTTGTGGAGGAATAGAGGCAACAGTTCCTTCAATAAGTTTTAATAATGCCTGTTGCACACCTTCACCTGATACATCACGAGTAATCGAAGGGTTATCAGATTTTCTGGAAACTTTGTCGATTTCATCAATGTAAACTATACCAGTTTGTGCTTTTTCGACATCATAATCACATTTTTGTAGCAGTTTTTGGATGATATTTTCAACATCTTCACCAACATAACCTGCTTCCGTTAATGTTGTCGCATCAGCAATAGTAAAAGGTACATCCAGCATTCTAGCCATTGTTTCTGCTAATAATGTTTTACCACTACCTGTTGGCCCTAAGAATAAAATATTACTTTTAGCAAGTTCTACATCATCTTTTTTATAACCTGCCTGTAAACGCTTATAATGGTTATAAACTGCAACAGACATTGTACGCTTTGCCTTATCCTGGCCAATGACATAATCATCCAGGTGAGCCTTAATTTCTTTAGGCGTTGGTAATTTACTTTGTTCCTGACCTTCGTCTGGCTTATCCTGAATTTCTTCACGTATAATATCATTACAAAGTTCGACACATTCATCACAAACAAAAACAGAAGGCCCTGCAATTAGCTTTCTGACTTCATGCTGGCTCTTACCACAGAAAGAGCAATATAATAATTCCTTATCATCTTCGTTTGAGTTTTTTGTATCATCACTCATAAATACACCTGCAAATTAATTTATGTTTTGTGTAACTACACGCTCTCTCCCCTCGCACCCAAAAGGCATAAAAAGGAGCTTGGACGGAATGTGTAGTTACAGTATTGTAAAAATTTCGATAAGTTTTAATAAATTTATTTATCTTCACTGGATTTATCTAAACGAGAAGTAATCACTTCGTCTATTAACCCATATTCTACTGCTTGATCAGCACTTAAAAAGTTATCACGATCAGTATCATTAGCAATAACATCAAGATCTTGTCCGGTGTGATGTGCCATAATCTTATTAAGCTTGTCTTTTAAGGTTAATATTTCTTTTGCATGAATTTCAATATCCGATGCCTGCCCCTGAAAACCACCTAATGGCTGATGAATCATCACCCGTGAATTTGGTAAACAATAACGCTTACCCTTAGCACCACCAGTTAATAATAATGCGCCCATACTCGCTGCTTGACCAATACACATGGTACTAACATCACATTTAATAAACTGCATGGTATCGTAAATTGACATACCTGCTGTCACTGAGCCACCAGGTGAGTTGATATAAAGGTGGATATCTTTATCTGGATTTTCTGATTCTAAGAAAAGTAATTGAGCAACAATTAAATTAGCCATATGATCTTCCACTTGTCCGACCATAAAAATGACTCTTTCTTTTAATAAGCGAGAATAAATATCGTATGAACGTTCACCTCTGGAGGTTTGTTCAACGACCATGGGAACTAAGCCCAACTGTGTTTCCTTAAGTAAGTTATCCATTAAACTTCCTTATATATCATTTAATTCAATTTACATCTCCCCTCAAATAAAGTATGGGGAGAGTCTAATATATTTTAACCGCGCTCTGGCTGCATAAAGTCTGAAAAAGCATATGACTTTTCAGTTGTTTTAGCTTGCTCACAAGCCCAATCAACCACTTTATCTTCCATTACTAAAGATTCAATTTCAGCAGTACGTTCTTTATTATTTAAATAGTAATTCACTAATTCATCTGGTGATTCATAGCTACTAGCCAGATTCTCAACCTTAGCTTTTACTTCTTCGGCAGAAGCCTTAAACTCATTAGACTTTATAATTTCAGCTAATAATAAGCCTAAAGCAACACGCTTTTTAGCTTCTTCTTCAAAAAGGCTAAGTTCATTTTCTAAATTTTGTCCTTCAATATTATATTGCTGACGCATTTGCTCTGCCAATCTTCTAGCTTCGTCAGTAATTAATGCTTTAGGCACATCAAATGGACTAGCTTCTAATACTTTATTTAAAATATCGTTTTTAACACGACTTTGCTTATTTCGCTCAAGCTCCATACTCATATTTTTTTCAACTTCTTCACGAAACGCATCAAGTCCACCTTCATTAACACCAAATCGCGCAAAGAACTCATCATTTAGTTCTGGAGTATGAGGAGCCTCTACCTTAGAAATTGTAATTTCAAAATCAACTGGTTTACCAGCCACTTCTGTGTATTGGTAATCATCCGGAAATTTTAAATTTAGGGTTAAAGTTTCACCGACTTTCTTACCAATTAATCCTTGTTCAAAACCTTCTATCATTTGTCCAGAACCAATAACAACAGGAACATCTTTACCTTCATTACCACTAAAAGCTTCACCTTCAATAGTACCGACAAAATCCGTGGTTACTTTATCCCCTTCCTGTACTTCTCTGTCTGCATCATGGAAGTGAGTCTGTTGCTTAACAATATTATCAATTGTTTTATCAATATCAGCAGTTTCAATTGTCACAACTGGCATTTCAATTTCTATATCAGATAAAGAGCCTACTTCTACTTCAGGGAAAACTTCAAATGTTGCTGTGTAGCTAATTTCGTCCTTACCTGTTTCTACTTTATCAATTTCAGGACCGCCAGCAGGCCTGATTTTTTCCTGAGAAACCGCTTCATAGAAAGTTTTCTGGATATTTTCATTTAATAATTCAGCTTCTACCTGAGGACCAAATTTTTGTTTAATCACTTGCAGAGGAACTTTTCCAGGTCGAAAGCCATTTAATTTAGCGGTTTTGCTTAATGACTGAAGACGTGACTGAATTTCTTTATTCATATCAGTCGCGGCGAAACTAATTGTCATTACTTTTTCTAAACCTTCTTTATTTTCAACTGCAACCTGCATTTATCTTTCCTCAAAACTCAATAATATAATAGTTGTATAATTAACTTGTTAGTGCTCTTTAAAAAAACACTGATACTGATGACCTTATCAAACCATAAAATCAAGGTCTAAACCATAAACGGAGTATTGTATCATGTTATAGGGATTTCTTTATAAAAAAACAAGTAAAAACAGTCAAAAAAGATGTACTATCAATTTTCAAACCGTTTTTAAAATGACTAGGGTCTGTTGATCTTTCAGATGCTTAATTAATTTATTAAAATGGTGCGGACGGAGAGACTCGAACTCTCACACCTCGCGGCACTGGAACCTAAATCCAGCGTGTCTACCAATTTCACCACGTCCGCATTGTACTAAATATAGCTTATGAACTTGTTAGAAAGTTCAACAGGTTAAGCCATAAATTAAACATGACAATATCATGCATTTAAAAATGGGGTGAACGAAGGGTTTCGAACCCTCGACAACAGGAATCACAATCCTGGGCTCTACCAACTGAGCTACGCTCACCATAAATTTAAGAGCTTGTAAAAAGTTAAGAATCCTTAAACCCGGTAAGCCTGTCAAATAGAGTGGCGCGCCCGGCAGGATTCGAACCTGCTACCCTCGGCTTAGAAGGCCGATGCTCTATCCTGATGAGCTACGGGCGCGTGATTCTATCACCTTTCGATTCTATATCTTAAATCTAAATTAACGGATTTGGTCGGGGTAGAGAGATTCGAACTCCCGACATCTTGCTCCCAAAGCAAGCGCGCTACCAGACTGCGCTATACCCCGATTCAACTGTTAAACAGCTACCTTAAAATTGGCCCCGTTATTTAGGGTGCAGATTCTAGATTAATTCAAAATTAATTGCAAGCGATTCTTAAATTTCTGTGATTTTAATTTCATCTAAGAAGTGGATATATTGTTCATCATCACTAAGATCATTAAACATACTTCGATAGAAGTTCTCAATTTCACCTTTATTAATTCTTTCCTGAGGATTTTTTAACAGCATACGAAGTGTATTTCTCATAACATCATGGTTATCATAATGTTGCTGATAGTCAGGATAATTATGACTAAGCATGTATGATTCTTCCATATCAAAATGTTCAAAAGTTAATTGTTTTAAAATCATGACTTGTTCAATTTTATGAACAATATCTTTAGATTCTCCAGTTAATTCCATCAATTGATTAATTCTTTTAGCCAAACTCATATGCTGTTCATGAATTTCTTCTATGTGCAAACCAATACCTTTAGTAACAAGCCTATTTACTTCCTTCATAAAACGTATCGGATTAAATGGGCTAAGGATAATTGCATCTGATTTTTTTGCAATTTTTTGCAAAACTTCTTTAGTGCTCATACTCGCATCGGTAATCAAAATAATGGGAACATTTCGCAATTGATATTGGCTATTGATCGAATCTAAAAGTTTTTCATAAGAAATACTGAAAAATGAAGAATTAGGTGTATTGATATTAAAAATAATTAAATCCAAAATATTGACTTCACGCAGAAAATTCCAGGCACTAGTTGAATCTGTTTTATGTATAACTTTAAATTTTTCCGGGGTAAGCATAATTTTCTGTACCTGAGTTTCAACACAGTCAGTTTCAATTAGTAGAACAGAAAAGTTAGCAGTCATAATTACAGTCGTTAGTGGTCAGTGGTCAGTGGTCAGTGGTCAGTGGTCAGTGGTCAGTGGTCAGTGGTCAAAATTTTCACGATGTTAGACTACTACAAACTGTTCAACTTGAAAACAAAAAACAATAACCACATATAAGCTGTGACTAATATTATTAGTTTAATGTTTGATGTTGAGGAACTAATCATGAGAATGGATAAATTAACCACTAAATTTCAACAGGCGCTGGCAGATGCTCAGAGTATTGCTGTTGGGCGTGATCATCAATTTATTGAACCCATCCACCTATTGCTGGCCTTACTAGACCAACAAGGTGGCACAACCAAGCACTTACTAACACAAAGTGCTGTCGATATTAATGTGCTTCGTTCCAAGTTGGCTCAAGAACTGGAACAAATGGCGCAGATACAGAATAACCAGGGCGATGTACAGATCTCTTCTGCTTTATCGAAAGTATTAAATTTAACGGACAAACTGTCTCAGCAAAGGCATGATCAGTTTATATCCAGTGAGATATTTTTACTCGCACTAGTGGAAAGTAATAATAATTTATCCACCTTATTAAAAACCTTAGGCGCCAATACGAAATCATTAGAAACTGCAATAGAAAAGCTTCGAGGTGGCCAATCTGTTAATGATGCAAATGCAGAGGAACAACGTCAGGCATTGGATAAATATACTTTAGACTTAACCGAACTGGCGGAACAGGGAAAGCTTGATCCGGTTGTTGGCCGTGATGATGAAATTCGTCGTACCATTCAGGTATTGCAACGCCGTACCAAAAATAACCCGGTCATTATCGGTGAACCAGGCGTTGGTAAAACAGCCATTGTGGAAGGTTTAGCTCAACGAATCTTAAATGGGGAAGTGCCCGAAGGCTTAAAAAACAAGCGCATACTTTCGCTGGATATGGGACTGTTAATTGCCGGTGCTAAATTTCGAGGTGAATTTGAAGAACGTTTAAAAGGTGTTCTTCATGAACTAAGCCAGCAGGAAGGTTCTATTATTCTATTTATTGATGAACTGCATACGATGGTCGGCGCAGGTAAAACTGATGGCGCTATGGATGCAGGTAATATGCTTAAGCCCGCACTTGCCCGAGGTGAACTACATTGTGTTGGAGCAACAACCCTAGATGAATATCGTCAATATATTGAAAAGGACGCAGCTCTTGAACGTCGTTTTCAAAAAGTCTTAGTTGATGAACCTACTGTGACTGATACCATCGCTATTTTACGTGGTTTAAAAGAAAAGTATGAAGTTCATCATGGTGTCGCCATTACCGATCCGGCAATTGTCGCCGCTGCAACTTTGTCGCACCGCTATATTTCAGATAGGCAATTACCTGATAAAGCCATTGACTTAATTGATGAAGCGGCTAGCCGTATTCGTATGGAAATAGACTCCAAACCTGAACAAATGGACAAACTGGATCGCCGCCTAATTCAGTTAAAAATAGAAATGGAGGCTATGAAAAAGGAAACCGATCAGGCTTCCATAAAACGTCTGGCCGTTCTTAAAGAAGAAATCAGCGAACTGGAAAAAGAATATGCCGAGCTTGATGAGATCTGGAAGTCTGAAAAAGCCGAAGTTCAGGGAACACAACATATCAAGGAACAATTGGATCAGGCTCGTATGGATTTGGAAACGGCTCAGCGTGCAGGTGATTTAACCCGTATGTCCGAACTACAATACGGCAGAATTCCAGAACTTGAAAAACAGCTGACAGAAGCTGGTCAAAAGCAACAGGAAACAGATAATAATCAATTATTACGTAATTCTGTGACCGAGGAAGAAGTGGCTGAAGTGGTTGCCCGTTGGACCGGAATTCCGATTTCCAAAATGCTCGAAGGTGAAAACGAAAAATTGCTTCGTCTTGAAGAAGAATTACATCAAAGCGTAATTGGACAAACAGAAGCGGTACAATCCGTTTCAAATGCCATTCGCCGATCTCGTTCCGGACTTGCAGATCCCAAACGACCCAATGGTTCCTTCTTGTTCCTTGGACCCACAGGTGTGGGTAAAACGGAACTAACTAAAGCCTTAGCGAATTTCTTATTTGCTACAGAAGAGTCTATGGTTCGTCTGGATATGTCTGAGTTTATGGAAAAACATGCGGTAGCCCGTTTAATTGGTGCACCTCCGGGTTATGTCGGTTACGAAGAAGGTGGTTATCTAACTGAAGCGGTTAGACGTAAACCCTATTCCGTTATTTTGCTGGATGAAATTGAAAAAGCGCACCCTGATGTGTTTAATATTTTACTGCAAGTCCTTGATGATGGACGCTTAACCGATGGCAAAGGTCGTACCGTTGATTTTAGAAATACGGTAGTGATTATGACCTCCAACCTTGGTTCTCAGCAGATACAGGAAATGGCTTTACAAAATAAATCAGATTCTGAAAGT
>JADGAU010000091.1 GCA_015231865.1 Gammaproteobacteria bacterium
GTTGTCAGTTGTCAGTTGTCAGTTGTCAGTTGTCAGTTGTCAGTTGTCAGTTGTCAGTTGTCAGTTGTCAGTTGTCAAATATGTTGTTGTTTTAGCTGAACACTGTCAACTGAAAACTTTTAACTTTTAACTTTTAACTTTTAACTTTTTTCAAGCGTGACCTATGTCTTTGGACATCAGGTTTATATCAAACCCCATCAAATTGGCAGCTGCATGCCACCGTTCCTTAAACGGAAGTTTAAAAATTATGTCTTTATCCGAAGGGTGCGTTAACCATGAATTTTGTGCAATTTCTTTTTCCAATTGCCCTTCACTCCAGCCTGAATAACCTAATAAAATAAGAAAATCCTCTGGCCCTTCACCAATTGCAATTGACTCTAAAATATCTTTTGAAGAACTTAAAGACAGATGCTGATTAATAACCAAACTATGCTCCCATTTATGCTTAGTATTCGTATGAAGTACAAACCCCTGGTTTAGACTAACTGGCCCACCTGAAAGCACGGTCCTGGAAGCAATGGAAGTATCAATTAAGTCTATATCTAATGCGCTGAAGAGTTCGGTAAAGCTCATCGCTAATGGTTGATTAATAACAACGCCTAATCCTCCCTGATCATCATGCTGGCACAAGTATGTTACTGACTTATAGAATGAAGGATCCTGTAAATCTGGCATCGCTATTAAAAACTGATCGGTCAAACTTAGCACAGTAATTCCTTTTATCGTGAAAGCATTCCCTGACCATGGTTAAATAACCAGGTCCTGGTAATGACAAGTGATTTATTATCTAATATTACCTTTTCAGGGATAACTGGAAAGGGTGCCGCTTTTTTAACAATATCAATTGCGGCCTGATCCAATAATGGATTCTTGGATGATTGTCTGATACTGATATCAAGTACATTACCATTTTTATCAATCGCAACGGCCAACACTAATTTCCCTGAAATTCCTAATCGATGTAATTTTTCAGGATAATACTTATTCCCTATTTGTTCAATTCGTTTAGTCCAACGTTTAATATAGGCTGCATCATGTGATTTTGATGTACTGGCATTAACAAATTTTCTTTTACTGTTTTTTGCAAAAATTCTGGCTTCCCTATCAAGTTCAGCTTCTAAATCTATAATTTTTTGCTGTAAAGGCGTAATGGCCATCTGTTTTTCTAATTTTTCAGAGTCTTTTTTTCTTTCCGTACTTTGATCTTTCAAACTGGCAACCATCTTTTCCGACTGCCTTTGAGTAAAAATTTCCTTTTGCTTTATACGTTCTTGCTGATACTCTTTTTTTTGTTCTAAAAATTCTTGTCTGTTTTGATTAGCCAGGACATTCGCTGTTTTTAAATCTTGTGTTAATTGACCGCCACCACGTTGATTACTTTGTGCAAGATAGTCTGCTTCAATTGGTTTATCCTGATTATTTTCTATTGGATTTAAAATAATGTCCAAATTGTTTTCTTTTATGATTGGCTTTTCAGGTGTTACGAAGTGAATACTGAAGAACAACACATGAAAGACCAAAACTGCAAACAAAGAAACCAAAAAGCGCTGTTCATGGGTGGCTAAATTTTCCATGTAAATTTCTTCTAATGCTACAACAACCTGGTTTTTCATTAGGTTCCTGCGGATCAGAAATTTAATTTTTGAAATAATGCTCTTACTCATTTATTGAATGATATTTTAAATTGAATACAGCGCTGAGTTTATCACATCCGATATTTTGAATAAATTCAGTAGACAGGATGGGGTTAAATTATTTATCATTGCTCGTCGGAAAACTTACTACTTAATAATTAAAAGGAAAGAAAATGGCAGAACAAGCTAAAATTACGATTAATGATAAAGAATATGCAATTGATGATTTGAGCAATGAAGCAAAATCTTATATTGCCCAAATCCAGTTAATAGATCAAAAAGTTGCTCCAATACGTGCTGAGCTAGCTATTTTACAAACTGCAAGAGATACTTATAGCAACTCTTTAAATGCTGAATTAGCAGACTAAAATTATCAAAATCGTCTGATTTTAAACAATATCTTAGAGCGTACTTTCTGCTATCAATAAATTAAAGTTTATTGCTTTAAGACGTTTTTTCTCAGTCTTTAGATCAGCATAAGTCAATGGTTTTTCCTGAAAGTAACCTTTTGGGAAAAGCATTGTCAACTCATCATTACTTGCTTCCACAGAAATCTCTGGAAATTCTTTTGTATCCGTTCTACCCCGATTAAATAAAATTGCCAGGCGTAAAATAATCACCTGAAAAATAATATGGTGGTAGAAATGTGCACTAAATTCCTGAAGTTCAGACAAAGGAAATTTACCACGCTGTGCCCTAATTAAAACTGCTAATCGCTTTTGTTCCGCTTTAGAAAATCCTGGCATATCTGCATATTTCAAGATATACGCACCATGTTTATGGTATTGATTATGAGCGATGGACAAACCGACCTCATGGACACTTGAAGCCCATAAAATTTCCTGTTGAGCTTCCATTTCAAGATGCCAGCAATCTTTTAGGTAGTTAAATAATTTTATAGCTGTATCGCTGACCCTGTTCGCTTGCGCTTCACTAACATGATATTGTTGTTTGAAATGTTCAATGGTTCTTAATCTGACATCTTCAGGGCTTTTACGACCCAACATATCAAAGATCAAGCCTTCTCTTAAAGCACTATCAGATACTGTCATTAAACTAATCTGTAACATTCTGAAGGTTGCAATTAAAATAGCGACACCACCAACAAAGATTGGCGTCCTATCTAGTGATAATCCAGGTAACTGGAGTTTCTCAATTCTCTTTTGAGAAATCATTTCCTGTTTTAACCACATTAAGCCTTCGATGGTAATACCACGATAAGATTGTTCGAACTGCTCTGATAAAACCTGTCCAACGGCCTTAATACTTCCTGATGCACCAATTGAGTCATACCAACCTGATGTTAGATACTCTTGTCTAATTGATCTTAATTCCAACTCGGCAGCCAAAATAGCCCTGGAAAAGTTTTTCTCACTGAGCTTACCATTTTTAAAGGCTTGCAGCGTCATGCTGACGCAACCCATGTGTAGACTTTCGGTTAAATTTTGCTCAAATCCCTGGCCGATAATAAACTCTGTACTACCCCCACCAATATCCATTACCAGGCGTTTATTTTCCTGATCCGGTTGACCATGAGCCACGCCTAGATAAATAAGACGGGCCTCTTCCCTTCCTGCAATAACTTCAATAGGATGATTTAATGATTCTTCGGCTTTAATTATAAATTGTTGACTATTTTTTGCTTTCCTTAATGTGTTGGTACCGACAATACGAACATTATTTGAAGGAATATCAACCAGACGTTGACCAAAGATAGACAAGCACTCTAAAGCTTTATCCATTATCTCTTCGGTTAAGCAGCAATTATCATCAATACCTGATGCCAGCCTAACCATTTCTTTTATTTTATCAATTACCTGTATCTGGCCATTGATTTCTTTGGCAATAATCAAATGAAAACTATTGGAACCCAGATCAATTGCAGCAAAAATATTTGAGGAATTTTGTTCAGTCATTGAGTCTCTCTTTTTGTTTAAGGACTTTTGTAATTATCAGCGGTATAATTATCATTTATCAACTAATTTTTATCAAACACTCTTTTTATATATGGCCCTACTCACTATCGATAAAGTTTCACTCGCCTTTGGCACTCATGTACTAATGGAGCAAATTAATTTTTCTCTGGAAAGTAATGAGCGGGTTGCTTTAGTTGGCCGCAATGGCGCCGGTAAAACAACTTTTTTAAAACTCATACTCGGAGAAGCACATGCTGATGAAGGACAAATTCATCATCCAGATGATTTAAAAATCGCTTATCTTGCTCAGGAAGTTCAACACACAAAAACAGGTACGGTTTTCGATATCGTCGCTTCTGGAGCAGGTGATGCTCAAAATTTATTGATTCAATATCAGCATTTGATTCATGAAGTAGAACAAAGTGCCAGTGAAACAAATTTAAAAAAATTAGAAAGTATCCAGGAAGAACTTGAGCATATTAATGGCTGGGCCTTAATTCAACTAGTTGAACAAACAATTTCGCGTATGCAGTTAAACCCTGATGATTTAATTGAAAACCTTTCTGGCGGATTAAAAAGACGAGTAATGCTTGCCCGTGCCCTGGTTAATAATCCTGATATTCTATTATTAGATGAACCAACCAACCATTTAGATATCGAGTCGATATTATGGCTTGAAACATTTCTTAAGCAATATAACGGCTGTGTGTTATTTATTAGCCATGACCGTATTTTCATGCAAAACGTAGCTAACCGAGTCATTGAACTGGACAGAGGAAAATTATCATCATGGCAAGGTGATTATGATAATTATTTAAAACGAAAAGCTGAACAACTTCATGCTGAAGAACAGGAAAATAAATTATTTGATAAAAAATTAGCTCAGGAAGAAGTATGGATTAGACAAGGAATTAAGGCACGTCGCACACGTAATGAAGGCAGGGTTAGAGCTTTAAAACAAATGCGTCAGGAGCGGAGTCAACGCCGTAATAAATTGGGCAATGTTAAAATGGAAATCAGCGATAACTTAAAATCAGGTAAAATCGTTGCTGAGGTCGAAAACATTTCATACACCTATCAAGATAAAGCACAAAGCGAAAATAGCCAATCACAGAAAATTCTAGAAGACTTCTCTACGCTGATATTACGTGGTGATAGAATTGGTCTAATTGGCCCCAATGGCGTAGGTAAATCAACCCTATTAAAATTGTTGCTCGGTGAATTGAAACCTGATTGCGGTACTGTTCATATTGGAACCAAACTGCAAATTGCCTGGTTTGACCAATTACGTTCGCAACTCGATGAAGAACAAACAGTTCTGGAAAATATTGGGCAGGGTAAAGAATTTGTCGTTATTAATGACAAACAACGCCATGTTTATAGTTATCTACAGGATTTCTTATTTAGTCCTGAAAGAGCGCGAGTACAAGTTAAAGCACTATCTGGTGGAGAACGAAACCGTTTATTATTAGCTCGTCTATTCACTCAACCTGCCAACTTATTGGTCCTGGATGAACCGACCAATGATCTCGATAGTGACACTTTAGAACTACTTGAAAGTCTATTATTGGAGTTTCAGGGAACTTTGATATTGGTTAGCCATGATCGAGCCTTTTTGAATAATGTCGTCACCAGTACTCTGGTTTTTGAACCAATTACAGAGTCCAATTCTGCCTCATCAGAGGCTCAAAATAATAGTGCTTTAAAATATGAATTAGTTGAATATGCTGGTGGTTATGAAGACTGGTTACAGCAAAGACAATCTCGAACAAATAAAAAACGCTCTCAGAATGCAGCAAAAAAAGAAAGCTCTATTAAAGATTTAGCATCAAATGAAAGTAAGCCAAATAATGAGCCGAAGAAAAAGCTGTCTTATAAATTACAAAGAGAATTAGAACAATTACCGGAAGAAATTCAACAATTAGAACAACAGCAGGAAAAATTAGAAAAAGAAATTGCTGCTCCCGATTTTTATCAGCAGGAACATACCATAACTGAGAAAAAATTATCTGAACTGAGCAGTGTACAAGAACAACTAGAACAATGTTTTATTCGTTGGGAAGAACTAGAAAGTTAAATTTTACTGAATTGAATGTTAAATTTTCTATTTATTCACCCCGCTTTTCCAGGTCAATTTAGTCACCTGGCTCCTTATTTATCAAGTTTGGGTCATACGGTCGTTGCAATCACTAAACATCATTTCAATACAAGCAAATGGAAAGGTGTCTATTTAATCAATATGCCCATATATTCTGAATTTGAGAGTCATGATAATGATATTGTTGAATCTATAAAACCCAGACTTAAGTCTGCAGATATTGTTTTTAATCATGCCTCAATTTTAAAAAATCAGGGATATCATCCCGATGTTATTATTTCCCATCCTGGCTGGGGAGATGACTTATTTATAAAAATATTATGGCCTAAGGCAAAATTTATTACCTACTGTGAGTATTATTATCATGATCAAGCTGATGAATTGTCATTCCAGGCAAACTTATTTAAACCTACTTTAACGAGCCTTAAAACAAATAAAATAAAAAATAGTACTTACTTGTTACAAATAGCAGAATCTGATGCCGCCTATTCACCAACCCACTGGCAGGCAAAATCATTTCCATCAATTTTTAATTCATTCATTAACGTTATTCATGATGGAATTGATACAAGCATTTTGAAGCCCAACCGTCATATTAAAGTTAAAATTCAGGAAGATGTGATTTTAAGTGCTGACGATCAAATTATTACTTATGTCAGCAGAAATCTTGAACCTTATCGTGGCTTTCATGTATTTATGAATGCATTACCAGGTATTCTTAAGCTCAACCCTAAGGTTAAAATTTTAATTATTGGCGGCGATGATTGTAGTTATAGTCCTAAACGAAAAGATAAAAAATCCTGGAAAGAAGTTATTATCGATGAAGTTAAAAATAAAATTAGCCATGCTCACTGGCAGCGTATTTTTTTTCTTGGTGTGCTCCCCTATGAACAATATCTGACTATTTTACAAATCTCCACGGTACATGTTTATTTAACTTTCCCCTTTGTTTTGTCATGGAGCCTGCTTGAAGCCATGAGCGTTGGCTGCGCTATCATCACCAATAATACAGCCCCGGTTATGGAAGTAGTCGAAGATAATAATTCAGCCATTTTGATTGATTTCTTGGATTATCAAGGCTTAGCTGTAAAGGTAACCGATTTATTACACTCCCCTGAACTAAGATCAAAACTAGGAAACAATGCCAGAGAGCACATCATTACACATTATGATCTAAAAACAATTTGCTTACCTAAACAGATTGCTTTAATTGAAAAAACAATAGCGCTACAAATAAAACCGGTTAATACAATCCATCAGAAAAACCATAATATAACGGCTAACGTTTTATTTGCTTGTGCAACGTTCTACCATAGAAATGATAATTTAGACTCTGCATTAGAACTTTATAACCAACTCCTTAACAATAATCCAACTCATCTCGATGCTATAGGTAATCGTGCTCTGGTTCTACTTAAATTAAACCAGTTAGATAAAGCTGAAAAGGATTTTTTATATCTTTTATCACACAATAAAAATGATGAATTCACTTTACGAAATCTTGGTAAAGTAAAGCGTTATAATGGACAGTTTGATGAAAGTATTGCTTATTTTAAGCAAGCGATTGAAGTTTCAAATTCTGCCCGTTCACACTGGGATTTGGCTACTACATTTTTACATATTGGAAACTTTAAAGAGGCATGGGAGCATTTTGATTATCGCAATCAATTAACCGGCATTTCCCCTCCACTTAAGTCTAAACCCATCTGGAAAACCGAGAACTTAGCACAAAAACATTTGCTGATTCTGGATGAACAAGGTATTGGTGATACTATTCAATTTCTACGCTTTATTCCATTGTTAGAAAAAAATTATCACTGTAAAATTTATTTTTTAGGAAAACCTTCCGTGTGCCCACTTGTGCAATTACTTATTCCAAAGGTGACAATTGTCGACAAGTCTTTTCAGCACTATAATTATTGGCTGCCGTTGATGTCCCTGCCATCGCGTTTAGGGATTAACTCACCTAAACAAATCCCACTGTATCCATCATTTAAGCTTGAACCTAGCAATATAAAAAGATGGAAAAAGCTGATAAACAAATCAGAGCACAGACCTGCAATAGCAATATTTTGGCAGGGGAATAAGCAATTTAAAGGTGATAAATATCGCTCCCCCGGACTTAAGCCTCTGCTACCAATTTTACAAATGAGTCATGTACAATTTCTCTCTATCCAGGTTGGTGAAGGAAGACGTGATATATACCAATATCAGATTGAATATAAATTAGCAGATATTGGGCTATTAATTGAGCAAAGTGGCTCTCAAATTCTTGACACTTTGGCCGTGATAAAAAATTGTGATTTAATTATCTCACCCTGTACATCCGTTGCCCATATGGCTGGTTTAATGGGTAAACCAATGCTGCTCTTGCTCAGTAATCAAGCCGACTGGCGTTGGATGCAAAACCGAGATGATAGCCCCTGGTATCCGTCTATATCTTTATTAAGAAATCAGAGTCATCACTGGGATGATATTAGCCAATCGATAATAGCGTATATTAATAATTGGCTAAAACATCATTCATTTCTTTAGCGTAAAAAACTTAAGCAAAAGAAAAGTCCCAATCATTTGCTTTAACATATTGCCCTGTCAATTCATTCGATTGAACAAATTCACTGGCAATGGCATCAAGCGTCATGCCATTATTATATTGGTTAATCCAAAATGCCTTGCCCTGTTCATCTGATGTTCTGGATAAAATATGATGGTATAACATTTCAATTTTTTCATCTGCTGTCTGACTGGTGACTGTCTCTTGAGCAAGATTTTCATTAGAAAAAATAAAGGCCAGAGCAATATCACCAAAAGAAAAACCCTGATCACTCCTTCCTGCCCAGTATTGAAAACCATCCAAATCTGCCTGTCGCCCTAGAATCTGCTGATATAAAGTCGCAATCCAGGATAAACTGTCATTATCAGGTAGTTCAATAAGGCTATCATTAAATTGAACCTTTTCAGCATTTATCAGGATATTACTATCTGAAGTATCATTTTTTGATTCAATCACTGTTTTTGCATATACCGTAGTGGTTGTAAAATCATCACTATTACCATCAATTATCACAGTATCAGTCCCTTTACCACCGCTAAGCGTATTATTGCCACTACCACCATTTAATGTGTCATTATCATTGCCACCCAATAATTTATCATTACCTTCTGCACCATTGATAACATCACTACCACCACCACCATAGACAGTATCATCACCACTACCCAGTGAGATAAACTGCTCGCCTTCATCGGCAACAATAAAGTTAGCGCCAGAACCTGTCACAGTAACAGAGCCCAGGATAGAAGCAAATCCAATATTCTCAAGCTGAAGCTTTGAATCCGCAGGCATAGAGCGCATATCTATTACCAATGTCTCAGATTGGTTTGAACCAGAGGAGCCTGTAATCACAATAGCCTCAGAGCTTGCAGTCGTCAAAGTAGTACTCGGTACAATAGTACGTACATCCAACGTACTGTCAGACAGGTTATTCATATAGGATTGTACTGCACTGATGAATTCATTCTCGGATGAAGTGCCCAGAGATTTAATCGAATTAATGAGGGTATTCACAGCAATACTTCCCAACTGACCCATTGCTGGTCCATCTGAAGTGATACTGATGTTAGTCGGTAAAAGCGCAGTGACTAAATTACCGTTATTATTACTATCCTTCACAATATCTTTAGTATTGTCAGTTTCTAACAACTCCGTTACATTTGTGACTCGAACCGGATTATCCGTTAAATCTGATACTTTAAAACTGTCTGCAAAAAGGAATCCTGAATTTGCTTTTATATAATAGGTACTGCCATTATTTGATCTTAAGCCATTATTATTCATTATCAAATTTACAGCTTCTTTGTCTGTCGTAGATAAGTTAATAATCGCTGTAGTCGCTGAGGTGATATCAACATCTAGTGTATCCGTTAAAGTATATGATTGACCATTATCTCCAACCAGGCTTAACGTTGATACGTCTATATCATAACCGGCGTTCTCCTCAAAATTTGTTCCAGTCAAAACTAATTGACCAGATAAAGCATCATAACTTGCACTGCTGATTGTAGGAGGTTCTTCAACTGTGGTCGGCGTTGTAGGTTCAACCATAGGAGGTTCAACCGTAGGAGGTTCAACCGTAGGAGGTTCAACCGTAGGAGGTTGTGTTTGAACATTACTAACAGTAATGGTATTGCCGGTTAAATCAGATATATCCTCTGAAATAACATTGGTATTCCAGCCCTTAGCGGCAACTAATTTGTAAGTTATACCGCCCGTTGACGTCATTCCAGTCTTATTTAAAATTAAAGAAAGTGCACTTTTATCGGTCTCAGACAGCGTCAAACTAAAACTATTGCTATCGATTAAATCCACATCTGGGGTATCAGTCAGTGTATAAGTATTGGCTCTTTCTCCATAAATTGTCAATAATGAAGCATCAATGTCTTTTGCATTCGCATTAGCTTGTAGATTTGAGCCCTGAAAGGACAGTAAGCCTGATTCAGCATCATAGCTAACGCTACTAATAACTGGCTTATAATCGGCAAAATCAATCGATACAGATTCATTGGTATACTTTAAAAGTTCAGCATGAACAATAGTATGATATTGAGTGCTATCTGCATTTAAGCTAACTATCGCCTTGTTATCATTCCATTTAACACTATAATCACTGGCATTGGTATCAATAGTAACGGTATCATAGCCATCACCGCCATCCATATAATCATTACCGATACTAGCGGTAAACTTATCATCGCCGTTGCCGCCATACAAAGAATCATTGCCTTCTCCTCCGTATAACTCATCATTACCATCTTCACCATAGATTAAATCATCACCTCCGGCAGAGCCAACATAATCATCGCCGCCGCCACCATAGAGCACATCATCATCGGCACCTAAGGAAATAAATTGATTAGCATCATCTCCAACGACATAATTGCTACCCGCACCACCAGTAACAGTTGCAGAGCCCACAATAGATGCAAATTCAATATTATCTAATTGTAAATGAGAACCTGATGGTAAGGAACGCACATCAATCACAAATGCTTCTGCTTGAGATGAGCCACTTGTAGCACTGCTTCCTGTTATAACTATTGGCTCACTCATCGAAGTAGCCGTTGTTGTTGTTGGTATAATGGTTCTAACATCTAAAGTTGTTGTTGATACTAAAGTGTTTAAAAACGTTTGGGCACCTGAAATCAATGAGGTTTCAGCCGTTGATTTACGCGCTTCAACTGCGCTAATTAAGGTAGTTAATGCATCCGATGTAGTCTGAGCAGTAGAAGGACCCGTCGAACTAATCGTTGTACCCGCTGGTAAGGTTGCTGTCACTAAATTACCATTATTATTGGTATTTTGAACAATGGCTGCACTGCCGCTGCTGGTACCTGTGTTGGTAATCGTTTGTGACGTCGTTTCCGTACTACCTGTATCCGTTGTCGTCGTTGATGTATCCGTGGTAATTACAATTGGGTCTGTTGGCGGTGGTGTGGTTGCACCGCCGCCTCCACCAGAAGGAGCCACATAAACTGTATTGGTGATTGTATTATTGTTTAAATCTACCACATTAACAGCCGCAACAAAACCTTGGGCCCAGTCTTCTGCCGCAGCCAGATTATAGGTGACAGTATCTGTAGAAGCTGTACCGTCTTTATCCAATAAAGCATTGACAGCCGTCTTATCGGCTGAGTTCAGTGTTACGCTAAATGTCGTGCCATTGGTAATTTCAACATTGTTACTGGTTAAGGTATGTGTACCACTAGCTTTACCGGTAATGGTTAATTTAGTGACATCAATATCATTGTTTGCTCCATCAAGTTTGAGCAATCCAGTGCCAGTGACACTCAGTACACCTGTGCCAGTATTATAAGTGGCCGAAGTAATTGTCGGTATAGCAACACCACTGGCCTCAATGCCATTACCTGTGGCATCCACCACAGTAACATCTGCATCTGCTCCCGCTGCCCAGTCCTCTGCTGCTGCCAGATTATAGGTTGTATTACTGGTAGAAGTGGTACCATTGTTATTGATTATCTGGTTAACTGCATCCTTATCCGTTGCACTCAGGGTCAGGGTAAATTCTGCCGCTGAGGTAATTTCCACATTGCCAGTATCTGTCAACGTATAGGCAGCCCCACTGCCTCCTTCACCGGTAATGGTAAACTTATTGGCAACTATGTCATTGGTCACACCATTTAAGCCTAATAAATCAGTACCCGTAACCACTAATGCGCCTGTGCTGGCATTATAGGTCGATGAGGTAATTTGAGGAACCGGTACATTGCTAACAGTAATGGCGTTACTCGTAGTATCTGATGTATCCCCGGCAGTCACATTGGTATCCCAGTCATCAGCAGCAGCCAGATTATAGGTCGTACTGCCAGTTGATGAAGTGCCGGCTTTATTTAAAATTAAGTTAACTGCCACCATGTCAGTGGCGGACAAAGTCAGTGTAAATTCCGTCTCACTCGTGCGTTCCACATCTGAAGTATTCGTCAAGGTATAAGTTTCACCACCTTCACCTGTTAATGTAAATAAAGAGGCATCAATATCACTACCCCCGCCATTAGCCTGAATATTGGTGCCGGTAACTACTAAGACACCACTAGATGCATCATAGGTGGCAGAAGTAACTTTAGGAGTAACAAAAACGGTAACTGCATTGCTAGCATCAGCGATATTGCTTGCAGTATCTGCACCGGTTAACCAGTCTTCAGCACTAGCCAAATTATACGTCGACCCGCCACTGGAAGAGGTACCTATCTGATCTAACAAGGCATCCACACTGGTTTTATCAGCGCCTGACAAAGTGAAACTGAAAGAAGTGGCTGATGTGATTTCCACGTCCGCTGCTGTTGTTAGGGTATAGGTTGCGTTGCCTGTCCCCCCTGTAAAGGTCAGGGTGGACAAATCGATATCATTGGTCACGCCAACTTTTTTGAAAAAGTTCGTACCCGTTACCGAAACAACACCTGTATCTGAATCATAGGCGGCAGAAGTAATCGTTGGCGTTAGCACATTACTAACAGTAACTGCATTGGCTGTAAGGTCAGCTTCGTTAACAGGGCTGCCAGCATTCCAGCCATCGGCTCCAGCTAAGTTGTAGGTCGTCGCACTAGAAGAAGTGGTGCCATTTTTATTCAGCAGTCCATTAATATTAAGCTGGTCAGTGGCAGATAATGTTAAAGTGGCTGAAGTTGAAGAAGTAACTTCCACATTGGCTGTATCTGTTAATGTGTAGGTTCCGACTTCACCTGTCAGTGTCATAAGATTGGCAACAATATCATTAGTTGCACCACTCTTGCTGACAAAATCTGTCCCTGTAATGGCCAACTGCCCATTACTCATATCGTAAGTCGCTGAAGTAATGGTTGGAGCAGCATAATTGCTAACAGTCACCCCTGCTGTTACATCGGCAATATTATTAGCCGTCGTTGCACCAGTCATCCAATTAT
>JADGAU010000092.1 GCA_015231865.1 Gammaproteobacteria bacterium
AGCAACAATTAGTTCTGGATAAAAACATAAATGTTGTTCACTGCCCGGAATCTAATATGAAACTAGCCAGTGGTATTTCTCCGGTTAATCCACTCATTAAGCAAGGGGCGAACATTGCCTTAGGAACGGATAGCAGTGCCAGCAATAATGATCTGGATATGTTTGGGGAAATGAAATCTGCAGCTCTATTGGCTAAAATTTCCACTATGGATGCCACTGCTTTGAATGCAGAAACCGTTTTATCAATGGCAACCATAAATGGTGCGAAAGCATTACATCTGGATGATAAAATTGGCTCACTGGAAGTTGGCAAAGATGCCGATATATGCGCTGTGAATATTAATACCATTAATAGTTCTCCAATGTATCACCCTATTTCGCAATTGGTTTATGCTTGTCAAAAAGATCAGGTCTCTGATGTTTGGGTTGAAGGCAAACAATTATTAAAGCAGAGACAATTAACAAGAATGGATACAAATCAGATTCTGGAACATGCTAAACTATGGCAACAAAAACTTCAGCCACTTAAGTAAAATATTATGTCTGTTAACACTCAAAACGTCGACCCGGAAGAAATACAAAAATTTGAAGCAATAGCTATGCGCTGGTGGGATAGTCAGGGGGAATTTAGACCGCTTCATGATATCAATCCGATACGAGCACAATATATCGAGCAATTAAGTCATGGAATTTCCGGCAAAACGGTACTCGATGTAGGTTGTGGCGGTGGCATTTTATCAGAAGCATTAGCCAAAGCCGGTGCCACCGTAACCGGTATAGATTTAGGTCAGGCCAATATTGATGTCGCCAAAATGCATTTATATGAATCAAAGCTAGACGTTGATTACCAAGTTATTTCAATCGAAGAACTGGCTCAAAAACAACCGCAAAGCTTTGATGTTGTTACCTGCATGGAAATGCTCGAACATGTGCCAGATCCACAATCGATTATTCAGGCATGTTCACAACTTGTAAAACCCGAAGGCGATTTGTTTTTCTCAACACTTAATCGTCATTTTAAAGCTTATCTTTTAGGTATTATGGCTGCCGAATATGTTTTAAAATTATTACCCAAGGGTACTCATGATTATAAGAAATTTATCAAGCCATCGGAAATTAGTCGCTGGATTAGAGAGGCAGATGCTCAAGTCATGGATATTTCGGGGATTACTTATAACCCATTAACATCGGTATGCAAAATAGATAATGATATTGATGTTAATTATATTATGCATGCTCGAAAAGATTAGTGTTCAATGTCCAGTGTTCAGTGCTCAGTGTTCAAATAAAATTAAATGACTAGAACAACAAATTCTGCTATTAAAGCGATTTTATTTGATCTGGACGGTACCCTTGCCGATACCGCACAGGATTTAGCATTTGCTCTTAACCAGGTATTAATTGAACAGGGAAAACCAGCCCTTGCTTTTGAAAAAATTAGACCCGTTGTTTCCCATGGCGGCATTGCATTGATAAAATTAGGGTTTAAATTAGCGCCTGAAGATAAAGAGTTTGAACCTTTGCGGCAGCGTTTATTAACTATTTACCAGGATAATATTTGCCTGAAAACGGTCTTGTTTCCACAAATACAGAACATTCTGGATTATCTGGAAAGTAAGCAAATTAAATGGGGCATTGTGACCAACAAACCGGGGTGGTTAACTTTTCCATTATTAGAAGCGATGGATATCAGCCCGCCCCCCGACACGGTTGTGTGTGGTGATACCTTAGAACAAAGAAAACCAGACCCTGCTCCACTATTTCATGCCTGTCAACAAATGAACCTTGCTCCTGAACAATGTATCTATGTTGGTGATGCGCGACGGGATATTGAAGCTGGAAAAGCTGCCGGTATGCAAACAATTGCTATTGGTTATGGCTATATTGAATCGGATGATCCTTTTAATAGTTGGGAAGCAGATTATAATTTAGCAACTGAACTGGATTTACTGAATTTCTGTCAAACTCAATTGCTTTCTTAAATGATGAAAAACACTCAAAGCCAGAAAAATTTAATTGAAGCCTATCAATTTTGTCTGGATCTTGCTGAATCACATTATGAAAACTTTCCGGTTGCTTCTCGCCTTTTAAAGCCGGAATTAAGAAAATCGATTACCGCCATCTATGCTTTCGCACGCACTGCCGATGACTTTGCTGATGAAGGAAATTTTCTTAATGCTCAACGACAAGCAGACCTATCTCAATACCATCAACAATTACAATGGTTAAGAGAATATGATTTTTCTAATAATTATCATAATCTGGGCTCATTAATACAGTCCCATGATCAAACACCTTGGCTTAACCCGGAGATATTTATTGCCCTTGATGATGTGATTAAACAATATGATTTACCCTTTGAACCTTTCCATCGCTTATTAATTGCCTTTGAGCAGGATATTTTTAAAAAGCATTATTTAACTGAAAATGAATTACTAAGTTATTGTCAAAACTCTGCTAACCCAGTTGGAGAGTTACTATTGTATTTAAATGGTGCTGCCAGTGACAAAACAATTCATTACTCTAATGCCATCTGCACTGCCTTACAATTGATTAATTTTATTCAGGATTATCATCAGGATTTAAGCGAATTTAAACGACTTTATATCCCACTCAGTGATTTATTTCATTTGGATATTAATGTAAAAAGTTTATTACAAACCATCTATAATGGTCATCAATTTAATAAACAGCAAGCAGCACTTTATCAGCTTCAAATTCAACGAGCACAGGAAATTTTAAAAGCGGGTGAACCGCTAATCAATTCTCTTACCGGCCGATTTCAAAAAGAAATAAAAATGATTTATCATGGCGGGCAAAGCATATTAAATGAACTTAAAAAAGCAAAATCGTTTAAAGATAGACCACGTCTAAAGAAATGGGATAAGATAAAAATGCTTTATAAAACTCTTGTAAACTGATTACTGATTACTTTTTATAATGACTCCAAATCAATTTTGTGAAAATAAACTTAAAACAAGTGGTTCAAATTTCAGCCTAAGTTTTATATTTCTAAAACCTATGCAGCGTCAGGCCATGACTGCTCTTTATGCTTTTTGTCGTGAAGTTGATGACATTGTTGATCATGCAAACAATCCTGAGGTTGCCCATACAAAATTACTTTGGTGGAAAACTGAAATTGCCCAACTATTTGCAAACAAAGCTTCTCATCCCATTACCCAGGCATTACAAGAATCTTTAGAACACTATCCTTTAGAGCAACAATACTTCCTTGATATTATTAGCGGCATGATGATGGATCTGAATAAATCACGCTATGAAAACTTTTCTGAACTGAAACAATATTGTTATTATGCGGCCAGTGCTGTTGGTCTATTAAGTATTGAAATTATGGGCTATCAAAAACAACATCAGCAAAGCTTAAAAAGGTATGCCATTAAATTGGGGATTGCCCTGCAATTAACCAATATTTTACGTGATGTAAAAGAAGATTATGAGCGCCAGAGAGTTTATTTGCCCCAGGAAGATTTTCGAAATTTTTCCCTGCAATCTGAACAAATAAGTATTCATAACCAAACAGACAAATTTAATGACTTCTTTAAATTCCAATCACAAAGAATCCTTGGATACTATCAACAAGCCTATGATTCCTTACCTGACTCGGAACGTTCTGCCCAAAGAATGGGCTTAATGATGGCCGCTGTGTACCGACAATTATTACAAAAAATAATGAATAAAAACTATCCTGTGCTTTCCTATCGTGTGTCCTTAAATCCTTTTTATAAATTATGGTTAATCTGGAAAACTGCTAGAAATGAACAAAAATGAGCAGAAGTGAACAAAGAACTTCCCCAGAAAATGTACCTAAAACAATCATTGTTGGTGGTGGCTGGGCTGGTCTTAGTTGTGCTGTTCAGCTAGCAAAGGCTCAATATCCTTTTCAATTATATGAAGCTTCCCGGCAGCTTGGAGGCCGTGCCAGAAGTGCAAAATTTGGACAATATCAAATTGATAATGGTCAGCACATTCTTGTAGGTGCCTGCCAGGGAACACTGCACTTATTAGCATTGATTGGCATTGATGAAAAAGCAGTTTTACACAGACAATCTCTTGATTTAAAGTGGCGTCACCTTAATCAAACCGAGCAACTTCATATTAAAGCAGCTGATATTATTGCTCCATTTCACCTTCTCTTTGCAATCTTAAATGCCAATGGTTTAAACCTTAAAGAAAAAACCAATATCATTAAATTTTTACTGTACTTAAAAATAAAGAAATTTACGATTAATCAGGATTTGACTTTAACCAATTATCTTAAGCAACACTCTCAAAGTGAGCGCTTAATTGATTTTTTTTGGGAGCCTATGTGTTTAGCTATTTTAAATACACCAATAACCAAAGCATCAACGCTGATCTTTTTTAAAGTACTTAAAGATAGTTTTGACCAGCAGGCCAGTTATTCTGATAGTTTATTATTTAAACAAAAGCTAAAAAAATAATTCCTGAACCTGCTCATCAATTTATAAACAAGTCTCAACCTGAAGCGATTTGTGTCAATGAAAAAATATTATCAATAGAAATTGAGAATAATCAGATCCGGGCTGTACATACCAGGAATAAAAGGATCTCCTGTCAACAACTAGTGCTGGCAACTTCATTAACGGCTACTCGACAATTACTAAAACCATTGCAATCAATTCCTGCAGTTAACCAGCTTATTAATAAAATTTCAAAAATTAATTTTCAGCCCATTGTGACTGTTTATTTAGTTTATGAAACCGCATGTAAATTACCAGAACTCATGTCAGGTATCCTTGGAGGACTTTCTCACTGGGTCTTTGATCATCGACTAACCGGTCAGGAAAATATGTTAGCCGTAGTTATTAGCGGTGAAGGTAAACATCAGGAAATTAGCCGGGAAGAATTAATTGAAAAAATTGATAATGAACTTCGATCCATTTTTACCTTACCCAAACTGATACATGGCCTGGTAAATCTTGAGAAAAAAGCGACCTTTGATTGTGTTCCCGGTATTAATGATTTTCGTCCACAGCAAAAAACTGAAATAGAAGGTCTTTATTTAGCAGGCGACTATACACAAACCGGCTACCCCTCAACACTAGAAGGCGCTATAATAAGTGGCAAAAAATCAGCTCAAATAATTAAGAGTTTATACCCATTATGTCAATAATTTCTAATTTTAGTACACCGAAAATGTGTCTTAAAAACAAATCCATATTAATTACGGGTGCTGCCAGCGGAATTGGCAAAACAGTATCTTTGGCTTTAGCAAAACAGGGAGCTGTCGTAATTTTGCTGGATAAAAAGGTTGAGCTTTTAGAGCAGCTATATGACCAGATAGAACTAGAAGGGGGTGCGCAACCAGCCATTTATCCCATGGATCTTAATGGTGCGACACCACAGGATTATGAAGATTTATATAAGAATATTTCAAATGAGTTTTTATCTTTAGATGGATTAATCCATAATGCTGCCCTTTTAGGAACGCTAATGCCACTCATGCAACACGATTTAGAGCATTGGTATAAAGTCATGCAGATAAATCTTCATGCGCCTTATTTATTAACCCGTGCTTGCTTGCCCTTGATGATATCCAGTGAACATGCATCCATCTTATTTACCTCTGATGATGTCGGTATTCAAGGTAAAGCCTATTGGGGAGCTTATGGAGTTTCCAAAGCTGGCAGTGATAATTTAATGCAAATACTAGCAGATGAACTGGAAACTAATACCCATATCCGTGTCAATAGCATTAATCCGGGAGTGGTGGCATCTGCCATGAGAACGGGTGCTTATCCGGCTGAGAACCCTAACTCACTGACTCAACCGGAAGATATTACCCAGGCTTATATTTATATGATGAGCGATGAGAGTAAGGATGTTAATGGGCAGGTTATTGAGGCACAGAATAAATTTAGTCTAAAGTCTAAAGTCTAAAGTCTAAAGTCTAAAACATGATATCCAATTAAGATAAAATTTAAAGTTTAAAAAATAAATTAGGAATAAAAATGGAATTATCCGAATTAACCGCAGTATCCCCCGTTGATGGTCGTTATGGCAGTAAAACTAAGGCTTTTCGCTCAATATTTAGTGAGTATGGTCTGATTAAATATCGCGTTATCGTTGAAGTTCGCTGGCTGCAAATGCTTTCTGAAAACATAGGTATTAGCGAAGTACCTGAATTTTCTGATGACACAAATCAATTATTAAATTCTATTCTGGATAATTTTTCTGAAGCAGATGCTTTAAGAGTTAAAGAAATTGAACGCACAACCAACCATGATGTGAAAGCGGTTGAATATTATTTAAAAGAAAAAATTGCTGATAATTCACAATTACAAAGTGTTAATGAATTTATTCATTTTGCCTGTACCTCAGAAGATATTAATAACCTGTCACATGCCCTAATGCTTAAAAACGGACGTGATGAGGTATTAATCCCGGAGATGCAAAATGTTATTTCTGCTTTAACGGATTTAGCCCATGAACTTGCTGAAATCCCGATGCTTTCGCGCACTCATGGCCAACCTGCTTCACCAACGACTTTAGGTAAAGAAATTGCCAATACCGTTTATCGTTTAAAAGTTCAATTACAACAAGTTAGCGAAGTTAAGCTACTAGGTAAAATAAACGGTGCAGTTGGTAATTATAATGCCCATTATGCAACTTATCCGAAACTAGATTGGCCCGCAATAGCTCAGGGGTTTATTGAAAGCCTGGGAATAAACTTTAACCCTTATACGATTCAGATCGAACCCCATGATTATATGGCAGAATTATTCGATGCCATTAGTCGTTTTAATAATATTTTGATGGATTTTGATCGTGATGTCTGGAGTTATATCTCACTTGGTTATTTCAAACAAAAAACCATTAAAGGTGAAGTCGGCTCTTCAACCATGCCGCATAAGGTTAATCCGATTGATTTTGAAAATTCAGAAGGCAATATCGGTATAGCCAATGCTATTTTTAGTCATTTATCATCCAAATTAACCATCTCAAGATGGCAGCGTGATTTAACCGACTCGACTGTTTTAAGGAATTTAGGTGTGGGCTTCTCTCATTCAATGATTGCCTACGCTTCTTCCTTACGTGGCATTTCAAAATTACAGGTGAATCAGGCCGTAATTGAAGCTGATTTAATGAATACCTGGGAGATTTTGGCAGAACCGATTCAAATGGTTATGCGCCGCTATGGCGTTGCAGAACCTTATGAAAAACTAAAAGCATTAACTCGCGGACAACAAATCACTCCCGAGCGATTAAAACAGTTTGTGAATGATTTAGATATCCCGGAAAATGCCAAAAAAGAGTTAGCTGAATTAACACCACTTAAATACATTGGCAATGCTATTGCGCAAGCTAAAGCCATTTAAATTGCCGTTTTATGATATTTTTATTTATTTTAGGATAAAAATACACAGAGCCAATTGATGAAAAATAAATTCAATCATAAGGTCACGTTTTCATTACGATTAAAGCTTATTTTGAGTTTTATGTTTTTATCCATTTTAGCCATTTTAATGAGCCTGATTTTGATACAAAACGAAAATAATCTTCAATCAGACTTTGATATTTTCATCAGTGTGAATGTGGAGGAAATTAAGTATGCTTCAAAATCTGCCTATTTAGTTCAACGAATTAAATCTAACATACGGGAATTAATGCTTGAAAGTATTATTGATCCCGAAGAAGAAGAACAAATTAATGCCCAAAAAACAGTCAATGAAGCTCTTTTATCTCTACAAAATTCGGTTAAATCATGGTTAATGATTGTTCAGTCAAATATTGATGAACATGAACTTGAGAATAGTGATAGAGAAACAGAAATAGAAACAGAAACAGAACTAAGCGAAGAAGAAGAATCAAAAGAGCTTGAACAAGTTGTTACTTTAGTTAAACAGTTTAATAAACAATGTCAGACCATTTTAGACATGATAATAAATACTCCAGCTGAACATGAACAGCATCAGGAATATTTTGAACAAAATCTGGAACCTTTATCACGAATATTGCAAACATCCATTAATGACTTATGGGAAGAAGCATTAGAAGAATCAAAAAAGGAAAAGCAGCTTTTTGAAGCGATTATCCACAAAAATAAAATAACGGTTATCTGGTCGGCTATTATTATTTCTTTATTTGCAATTATTTGGGGTTTAGTGTTTTCCAGACAATTAACACGCAATATAGAATCTCTTCAGCATGCTTCCGAACAGATTGATAGTGGCAATTTTAATATTACTATTCCCACAGCAGGAAATGATGAAATCGGTTCTCTGTCCAGAACTTTTGTAACCATGGCAAAAAGTCTTAAGGAAAATATTGAACAAAGACAAAAAACAGAACAGCAACTAATTGATGCTAATTATGCTAAAAATGAATTTCTGGCCAATATGTCTCATGAAATAAGAACACCCATCAATGCTATTATGGGTATGTCCCATTTAGCCAAGGTGTATTTGAATAAAAAACATCAAAAAGACCCGCGTCACACAGAGTATTTACATAAAATCCATACCTCCGGTGAAACCTTGTTAGGTGTGATTAATGATATTTTAGACTTTTCAAAAATTGAAGCTAGAAAAATGAAAATCGAAGCAATCAACTTCAATTTGTATGATGATATTTTGCATAAAGTTGAGCCCATTCTAACTCTAAAGTCGAATGAAAAAGATCTTGAACTGATTTTTGATATACCTGTTAATCTTCCCGATAATTTTAATGGCGATCCCCTACGAATCACTCAAATTTTGGTCAACCTGGTCAATAATGCCATTAAATTTACGGAAACAGGCTTTATTATCATGCGCTTGATTATTCAGGATACAAGCAAAATAAAAGAACGAACAGATAATAATGAATTATTAATACGTTTTGAAGTAATTGATACCGGTATTGGCCTGACTGAAACCCAACAACAAAACTTATTTCATTCATTTTCTCAGGCAGATAGCTCAACGACACGCAAATATGGTGGTACAGGTTTAGGTCTTACCATATCTAAACAATTAGTTGAGTTAATGGGCGGGCGCATCGGACTATCTTCCAAACATTCAAAAGGCTCAACTTTCTGGTTTGAGCTACCACTTAAAGTAAGCAAGGATAACAAAACCAAAGACAAAACTCTGTTACTAGATGATATGAAAAATCTATCGGTATTAGTGGTTGATGATAATGCTTATGCGGTAGAAGTTACTCAACATTATTTAGAAAACTTTGGTTATAAAGTCACTACGGCGAACTCTGGTGAACAGGCTTTAGAGATTCTTGACTCAATGACTAAGGATGATACGATTGATTTGATTTTTATGGACTGGTTAATGCCTGATATGAATGGTATTGAAACTATTCAGCAGATTAATCAACGGACTTTTACTCATCATCGCCCTCATATTATTATGTTAACGGCTCATGACAAATTAACACTTAGAGAGAAGTGTCAACAGGAAAAAGTAAAATGCATTTTAACCAAACCGGTGCTTCAGTCAACTTTGTTTAATTGTATACTAGATGTATTTGGGCAGCGGCTTATAGCTCAGGAAAGTAATAATCTTAGTGATTATGCCAGTCAATTAGCAGGCACCCGTGCTTTGCTGGTTGAAGATAATGATGTTAATAAAGAGGTCGCTAAAGAAATTCTGGAAAATGTTGGTATTGAAGTTACTCTGGCTAATAATGGTCACGAAGGTGTTGATTTGATTCTTACTGGTGATCGCGATGGTAATGCCTTTGATATTGTATTAATGGATATTCAAATGCCCGTCATGGATGGCTATGAAGCTACGACCAAAATACGCCAGAATGATCGCTTTACACAATTACCCATCATTGCCATGACGGCTAATGCGATGGCCTCTGATCGAGAGCATACGGCAGCTGTTGGTATGAATCATCATATTAGCAAGCCGATTGATCCCGATGAACTCTACGATGTTCTAGTTCAATATACCGATATACCTGAACAAAGACGAAAAGAAGCTTATTCTAATTTAGATTTTAGTACAGATACTTCTTTTGCTGATGAATTTCCAGAATTAGATGGCTTTAATGTTAAAGAAGCGCTTAATCGCTTAGCGGGAAAAACGGATACCTATATTAAAATTTTAAACAATTTTGTCTCACGTAATTGCAATATTGTGACAGAAATACGGGAACAGATACAAAATGAAGATTTAAATCAGGCAAAATCACTGGCACATAGTTTAAAAGGTAGCAGTGGCAATATTGCAGCTCTTGAAGTTCATCATTTATCAGCAGAAATCGAAAAACTATGCAAAGATAAACAGGTGAATGAGGCTATCAATAAACTGGAATATTTAGACATTGAAATGAATAGAGCGATTGCAGCAATCAAAAAACTTAATGAAAGTGACTATATTCGTACTATTAACAAAAGTGCTTCTGGTGATAATACGCCCCCTCCATCAGCAATGGATTTAAATGTACAATTATTAGAACTGTCTGCACTTCTTAATACCGATATGAGAAAATCTATCCAATTGATTGAACAATTAGAGAAGCAGCTTAAAGGAACAGAATATTTTAAAGTCATTGAAGAAATAAGCAATGCAATTAATGACTTTGATACTGATTCAGCAGAAGCTTTATTAGATAATTTAATAAAAATAAAATTTAAATTAAAGGAAAAATAATGGGAATAGGAAAAAAACGTATTCTGGTAACTGATGATTCAGCAGATGCTATTCGCTTTATTATGGATTATTTTCCTGAAAATTATGACATCATGGCAGCAACTAGTGGCGAAAAAGCATTAAAACTGGCAACTAAGGAACCTTATCCCGATGTTATCTTAATGGATGTCGATATGCCGGGGATGAATGGTTATGAAACCTGCCGTCAGCTAAAGCAGATTGAAGATATTAAGGATATTGATGTCATTTTTGTCTCATCTCATGATACTGTTGAAGAAAAACTGGCCGGTTATGATGCCGGTGGCTGTGATTATCTGACTAAGCCGGTAGATCGTGATGAGCTATTAAAAAAAGTAAAATTGTCCATTGATAATCATACCTTAAGAACAACTTCTAAATCTGAAAAATTCATGGCCATGGAAATTGCCATGAATGCTTTATCTACTGCAGAAGAATCCAGCGTTATTATCAACTTTACCCAAAATAACTTAAAAACAAATAGTCTTGAAGATTTAGCGGTTCTGTTTCTTAAAACCACTTCAAGCTTAGGCCTTACCAATACCATACAAATAAATACAGGTGCAAACTTCCTTTATAAAAGTAGTAAAGCACGGATATTTCCATTAGAACAAGAGTTATTAGAAAAACTGGATAATCAGGAAAAAGTTATCGCTGTAAATAACCGTCTGATTTTAAGTTTTGGACATATTGCTCAAATCATTACCAATATGCCGGATGATAAAGAAAAGTGTCAGCGTTTACAGGAACATATGACTGTATTAATAAAAATTGCAGATGCCCGAGTTAAAAATTTATTAGTTCACAAAGAATTGTTAAATATTATTAATATTAGTAATTCTGAAATGCTAAAAATCGAATCCATGCAAAATAAGCAAATTGCCAGAACCGAGCAAATTATGGATAATCTAATATTAAATATGGAAGATGCATTTTTAAGTTATGGCTTAACTGAAAGCCAGGAACAAGGCTTAATGGCAATGATTGAAGAGAGCATAGAACAATCAAAAGAAAACATTGAAGATAGTAAAGGCATTAGTTTAAGTATGAATGTAATTATCTCTCATTTATCTAAAGTTAAGTCTCTTTAAATTATGGAAAAAATGTGTTCGAACTAAATTGGGGCGAGCTTTCCCCGGAACAATTCCTAAAAGACTACTGGCAAAAAAAGCCTTTATTAATCCGTCAGGCATTTCCTGATTTTGAAAGTATTATTGCACCAGATGAATTAGCTGGTTTATCTTGTGAGGAAGGTGTTGAGTCACGCATATTAATTGAACAGGGTCTGGATAAGCAAACGCCCTGGCAGGTTATTCATGGACCACAGCAGGAAAATATTTTTGAACAATTACCAAAAACCAACTGGACTTTATTAGTCCAGGAAGCGAATCAATATCTGGATGAACTGGGAGAGTTAATTGACTGTTTTAATTTTATTCCTAACTGGCGCTTTGATGATGTGATGATATCTTATGCGCCAAAACATGGCAGTGTTGGGCCGCATACTGATCAATATGATGTATTTTTATTACAGGCTTATGGACAACGGCACTGGCATATTGCTGATTATCCAACAACAGATAGTGACTTAATTGAGAATATTGAATCGAAAATATTAAAAGAACTTAAACCAGAACAGGACTGGGTTTTAAATCCCGGGGATCTGCTTTATTTACCCCCCAATATTATTCATCATGGCATTGCCTTAAATGATTGCTTAACCTACTCTTTTGGTTATCGTGCACCAACTGCCGTTGATACTCTCTCCTCTATTATTGAGTTTTTAGATGATAATGAGGTAAAAAATTATCGTTATGTTGATCCGGACTTAAAGTTAAATCCACATGGAAATGGGGAAATAACCAGAGAGGCTTTTCAGCACCTAATCAATAATATGCGGGGCTTATTAAATAATGAAGAAAAGATCAGGGAATTACTTGCCTGTTATTTAACTGACACGCCTCATCAACTATATCTAACCGAACTTGATTTTCACTCACCAGAACAACTATTAGATTATTTAAAACAGGGCAATCAATTACAAAGAAGTGAAGCAGCAAGGATTGCTTTTACACAAAAAAATAATGGTACATATCAGTTTTTTATGAATGGTGACAAAGTTGAAACTGCAATAGAAGTTAATGAGTTAATTCCCATCATCTGTGGAGAGCGTTTTCTAACGATAAAAAAAGTTGAATCTTGTTTAAATGATAAAAGTCAGGAATTTTTATTTAAGCTGATTAAACAAGGTATTTATCATTAATTCCGTTGACAGTTGACAGTTGACAGTTGACAGTTGACAGTTGACAGTTGACAGTTGACAGTTGACAGTTTAATAATAGCTTGAC
>JADGAU010000093.1 GCA_015231865.1 Gammaproteobacteria bacterium
GTAGAAACAACAATTAAGGTTGACAGTAATGCTCAACAAAACAGTCAAGTAATAGAACAATCAATTCAAAACATAAATCAACTAGCAGAACAAATCAAAGTTTCATGTAATGTTTTGCTAAAGCTTAAAGAAGAATCAAACTCAATTTCAGAATTCTTAGGTGTTATTAAAGGAGTGGCTGAACAAACAAATTTATTAGCCTTAAATGCTGCAATTGAAGCAGCACGCGCTGGAGAGGCTGGGAGAGGCTTTGCTGTTGTTGCAGATGAAGTAAGATCTTTATCGGTTAAAACACAGGAAGCAGCTGATCAAATTGAGAAAATGACAACTCAGTTGTTAAGTCAATCTCAAGCAGCCAATGAAGCAATGAGTATCAGTAAGACACTGGCTGATGTTAATGTTGAACAATCACATGAAGCAGCAGAGTCTTTAAATAAAATTGTTGAATCAGTAGATATAATTAAGCGGATGAACCAATCCATTGAACAAGAGGTTACTGAACAGAGTTCAATGTCTTTACGTATTAATAAGGGGGCAGAAGACATAAAAGATTCTTCTGGTAAGTCAATAGATAGTTCTAAAAGTATTAAAAAGTTAAGTAATGAACTACACGAACTATCTGAGAAGTTAAAAGTTGAAATTGATCGTTTTATTATTTGACTTTGAGATTAAAATTATTAGTCAGCAGTGGCCTGTTCAGATGAACATACAAAATATTTAGTAAAATTGAATACGCTACGAACATAGTCTTGTTGAGTACTTTTGGCCATTTTGCGCAGGAGTTTATCCAATGCAGAGCGACAGGTTGATGCTGTTTTGTACTAGAAAGGTTCGCTTCTACCACAATTGAGACTTCTTGATGTAAGCAATGAAAATATAAATTTATCTAAAGCGTGCATCATTACAAAATTCACAATCTAATTTTTCTCTAGCTTGAATATTAGACTTATATAGAATACTCTGAATTAAGCTGCTCAAACCTCCCTTTTATTAATTAATGCTTTTTTTGGAGGGGGAGCTTCTTAACTATAAACCTTTATAATATTTTTACCCACTTCTTTTCTTTTGTTTTGAAAAAACAGAGACATACAATTTTCATTTATTACTTGCAAAATACCATAAAACTTCCTAGTATTATTAAGTACACTTATGAAGCTGAGTCCACGTTGTTAGATAGGGAGAGTCTAGGATGGTTCTATTGAACAAAAGACTAATCTTTACTTTGATCTTAATTTTATTGATAAGTTTTAAGCCTGCTATATCAGATGTAAAAGAAGCAAAGACAAATTCAACAATCACTATGGGCATCTTTCCACTTGTTAGCAGTGTTGCCTTGTTTAAACGTTTTGCCCCTCTAAAAGATTACATTGCTGATAATTTAGGTTATAAAATTTCACTGGAAACAGCTCGAGACTTTCCAACTTTTGTACGCCGCACAGCGGAAAAAAAATACGATATTGTCTTAACTGCACCACACTTTACTGTACTTGCAGCAGACAGTGGCAATTACAAAATTATTGCCAGGCCAAAATTAAATTTAATTTCCATAATATTGGTTAAAAAAAATAGCACGATAACTGAATTATCACAATTAGCGGGGAAAGAAATTGCTACGCCACCTAATTCTGCCATAGTAACGCGTTCAGGAAAAAATTTCCTTAAACTGCAAGGTTTGACCGATCAAAAAAAACCGAAATATAAAGACTTTAAAACCCATAATGCTGCCTACCAATCAGTTCTAGCTAATAAATCTAATGCAGCAATCGTTGCATTAAATGCTGTCAAAAGAGCTTTAGATAATGACATTCCATTACGTATCATTGGTAAGGTTCCTGAATTACCTGGAATGGGCGTCCTTGTATCAACTCAGCTACCTGAAGAGTTTACAAACAAACTAGAAAAACTATTAGTCTCCATGGAACAATCTGATGAAGGTCGTTTGGTCCTGAAAAAAATAGCCACACCTGGGTATTGGTCTGCGAGAATAGAAGACTACGAATCAATACGCCCTTATGTGCCAAAAATGAGTCAACCTAAAAACTAAAATAACTTAAAAATAGTTAAACTCATGTTAACTCTAAAACCTCTATATTCCTCTTATTTAAATCATCGAGAAACTCCAAAGAGCTATCTATGAGGCTTCGTTTATCAACTAGATTAATCCTTAGTGTCGTTTTTATAGAAATCCTTATGCTTAGCATTTTAGTTTGGAATAGCGTTCGCTTAATTAGTAGCAGTAATGCTGAATTACTTAATAATTGGATAAGTTCAGAAACATTCTTAATTGCGAACAACCTTGCGCCTGGATTAATGTCTTACGATTTCGCTTTATTAAATGATTCATTATTATTATTAAATGATCATAAAACCTTGTTATACCTAGATGTATACGACAATAACGGTAAAATAATAACAAGTTTGAGTAATGATTCACTGCGTAAGAACAAAGCGCCTATAGGTTTACTAACAGATGAAAAATCATCAACACTGCATGATGAAACATACGAGGATGCAAAACATGATGGTGTATTTGATATTGTTAGAAAAATAGAATTATATGGGCAACATCTTGGTACCTTGCATGCGGGTTATTCAATTGAATCAGTTTTACACTTAACATCTCAGACTCGTCTACAAAATGCGACGATTGCTTCTATTGAAATTATACTTTCCATTATCGTCACTATTGTACTAGGTCTATTTTTTACACGGAACTTACGCAAGCTTGAAGAAAGTGCGCAATTATTTGGAGAGGGTCATTTAGAACATCGCATAGAAATCAAAGGTAATGATGAAATTACTGATGTGGCCATATCATTTAATAACATGGCAACTTCTTTAAGTGAAAATCAAAAAAAATTAGAGGCTCAAAGTGAAAAACTTTATGAACTGAATCAAGCCCTTGAATCTAAAGTTACAGAACGAACTCAAGAACTTGAACAGGCTAAAAGTATTGCCGAAAATGCTAATAGAGCAAAAAGTGTTTTTCTGGCAAATATGAGCCATGAAATACGGACCCCAATGAACGGAATTATTGGTATGACTCATTTGGCCTTACAAGAAGATTTAGATAATAAATCGAAAAATTTTATTTCCAAAGCAAATAGCTCTGCTGAGAACTTGCTCGCTATTATTAATGATATTCTTGATTTTTCAAAAATTGAGTCCAACAAGCAGGAACTGGAAGAAACAGAGTTTAAGCTGCAAGATCTTATTAGTAACACGATTAACTTAATTAAATTTAAAGCCGAAGAAAATAGTATCAACCTTGCCGTAAAAATTGCTCATGATGTTCCTAGAGCTCTAATAGGTGACCCATTGAGATTAAATCAAGTACTCATTAATCTGGTTAATAATGCTGTGAAATTTAGTGATTCTGGTGATACTGTTTCTGTGAATGTATCTTTGCAAAAGGAAATTGATGCTGATTATGTCTTGTTGCTTTTTTCAGTTAAGGATACAGGACTTGGTATGACTGCTAGGCAACAAGCAAAGCTATTTAATGCTTTTAGTCAGGCTGATAGCTCTACTACTCGTCAATTTGGAGGTACGGGATTAGGCTTGATTATTTCTCAGAAAATCATTCAGTTAATGGGTAGTGAAATATTAGTGAGTAGTGAACAAGGAGTAGGAAGCACTTTTAGTTTTGCACTACGTCTTCAAATTCATCAGGGAGAATTTATTCCATCATATTCTTCAGATGCAAAAAATGAAAACAAAGTAAAAGAAGCCATTGATCAATTAAAGGGTACAAAAATCTTATTGGTTGAAGATAATGAAATTAATCAAGAACTGGTCTGTGAATTACTAAGTATGAATGGTATCCAGTTTAAGACGGCGCTTAATGGTAAAGAAGCTCTGGATTTACTGGCTGAACATAAATTTGATGGGGTATTGATGGACTGTCAGATGCCAATAATGGATGGTTATGAAGCAACTAGACAGATACGAGAACACGAAAAATTTAAGAGTTTGCCAGTGCTAGCAATGACAGCAAATGCTATGAAAGGTGATAAAGAGAAAGTCTTAGCTGTGGGTATGAATGACCATATTGCCAAACCCATTAAACCTAATACCATGTATCTAACCATGGCAAAATGGATTAAAAAATCTTAATACCTGTGCGTCAGCTTATCTAATATTCTAGTAAAAAATAAATCCTCGACAGACAGGTTAGGATTGATAGCAGGTATTAAAGGGCATGATAACGGACGTTCACTTTATTGAAGATGTTGCTACAATGATGGTCTGAAATTTATTATGAAGCAGTCATACAAAAGTATTTAATCATATTAAGAATATTAGAATAAAAGCAAGAGTCTATAAGTAATTTAGAAATTGATTTGTTGTGATGTTTATAAATTGTTATTTCATCTTAAATAAATGTAATTTCCATCAGGATAACTACCTCAATTTACAATATAAATATTCTGACTTAATAAAAATATTTTTGTTTTTTGTGAGATTTTTGAGTTTGCTTTGTGAAAAATATATTAAAGTCTACAAACATATTTGCATTCAGGTTGATGACTTCTACCGTATTGAATAATTTAATATTTGGCGTTAAGATTAGAAATAATTTACTGTTATAAAATGAGAAATTTATGTCACAAAGTATAGAGCAAGCGACTGAAATTAAAAAGTTGGGTTTAGAAGCACTTATGAGCCGAGCTCATATTATTTTTACCAGTGGCTATCATTTTAAAGGTCCCATTCAAGCAGAACAATTAGAGCAAAGCTTTATTGATATTGTTGAATGTATGACAAAGTTTGAATATAAAATCAATTTTACAAATCAAAGCCAATATCATTGGGAGAAACATGGCCCCTTTAAAGATCGATTTTTGGTCATTGAGACACAGGATATTGAGCAAGAATTTAAAGAAGTCTGTAGCCGTAGTGTCGAAATTTTAGAAAATAGTAATCACTATCCAATGGTGATGGTGCTGATTAAGCATTCAAGTACTGAAGACTTTATTATTGCCCAGTTAAGTGAACACACACCGACCGATGCAGGTAGTTCAGAAGTTGTTTTTAACAAGGTGATTGCCTATTATAATGCGCTGACTGATGGTGATACCAAAGAAGCTGAATCCATTTTAGAAGCGACCAAAAAGATACAGACAATTAGTACCCAGGATATGGTCAATTTACTTCAAAAGCCTGATTTTGATCATCAAAAAAATATCGAGAATTTATTGGCTTACCCCATTGCTGATAATGGTGATCATAAAATATCGTTAACTCAAATCCCTAAATACTTAAAAGCTTATAAACAGCGCACTCGTCATCCTGTTATAGAATACTTTGATATTGCAGCGATGCTGAAACAATGTCGTCAAAATCATCCTGAAATTAGTAGAAATAGTATTATTAGTGCAGTATTAGCAAAAGCACTATACTTGCTCAATGTAGAAAAAAAGAACACGCCACAAGATCATAGCATTAGTTTTAGAATGCTCTCTAATATTTTACCGCATGATTTACGCCAGCTATACAGTGGTAATTATATTGCTTTTGTGCCGGTTACTGTTGATGGTCAGGATACGATTGAAGATATGGCTGTGAGTATTCACCAGCGAATTCGGGAGTTTAAGCAAACCCAATTGGATGTGACTCTGTTTGATTTAGTGGAAGGGGCAACTCAGGATAATGCAGTAGGTAAAGAAGATGATGAGGTATCCTTTATTGTGACCAATTGGAACAATTATACCTATCTTAATAATAAAGGTTTTTTAAACGGCTGTACTTCGATAAAACATATCAGTGGTGTTAATCTTGAGCCTAAGGATGTGCTTGGGGCTTCATTGGTTAATCGCCCGGTGATGGCAATCAATTTATCTCCTGATGAGCAATTGACCCTATCTTTTTTCCCATCCTTAGACAGTGATGAGAAAAGTAGAGAAATTATGGATTATGTGAATCAACTTCTGTCCTAATACAGTAAGTATTATCACTTAAGATAATAACTTATAATATCCTCTCAACGAGGTGGAGCAAGCCAGTTAGTAATGATTGATCAAAGCCAGTTTCAATTAATTAAACAGCTTTACCAGGGGAGTAATACCCAGGTATTTCAGGCCATCCGTCTTAGTGATAATAAAAAAGTCATACTAAAAACGGCTAGTGAAGACTTACCCTCGGTAGAAACCTTAACACGTCTGCACCATGAATATGCTCTGCTTAGCGGTTTAGAAAAAGAAATTACCGATGTTATTCATGTTTATGACTTAATTAGTAGCCAAAACACCCTTATTTTAGTTGCTGAAGACTTTGGTGCTCCATCACTGGCAAGTTATTTACCAAGTACTTCGTTTAATAAAGAGGGTAGTCAGCAACAAGCGAAAGCTCCTTTTGATTTTAAAACAAATTTAACCATTGCAATACAATTAAGCCGTGTTTTAAAAGAGTTGCATCAACAGAATATTATTCACAAAGATCTTAATCCTGCCAATATATTGTGGCATAAAAGCAAACAACAAATAAAATTAATTGACTTTGGGATCTCTTCACTGATACCAAAAGAGCAAAATCAATATCAAAACTATACGCAATTAGAGGGCACTTATGCTTACCTATCCCCCGAACAGACAGGGCGGGTTAATCGAGATGTTGATTATCGCTGTGATCTCTATTCATTAGGGGCTAGCTTATATCATTTGTTTACGGGAAGGTTGCCCTTTGAATTTGAACAATCTATTGAGTTAGTTCATGCACATATTGCCAATACCCCAATAGAACCACATCAGATTGATGCTAGTATCCCCCCCATTTTATCAAAAATTATTCTTAAGTTAATGAGCAAGATGGCAGAAGACCGCTATCAAAGTGCTGCGGGCCTGGAATATGATTTGAATTTGTTAGCCCAACAATACGATCAACAAACAAGCATTGGCTTTAGTCTGGCCAGTAAAGATTTTTCATCCAGTTTACAAATTATACAAAAGCTTTATGGCAGAGAAGAACAAACTGCCAAAATTATGGATACCTTTAGTCTGGTATCACAAGGAAGTAGTGAATTATTGCTAATATCTGGCTACTCAGGGACAGGAAAAACGGCACTGGTACAACAGCTTCACAAACCACTGACAGAAAAAAATGGTCTCTATATTGATGCTAAATTCGATCAATATCAGGCAGATGTACCATTTTCGGCATGGCAAAAAATTGTCAGGCAGATTGTTTTATATATTTTAAAAGAAAGTGAAGAAAAGCTAAGTCTATGGAAAGCAGATATTCTTGCCGCTTTAGGTAATATTGGCCAAATCTTAATCGACTTTGTTCCCGAGCTGGAACTGATTATCGGCCAACAATCTCCCGTACCAGAACTAAGCGGTGAACAAGCATTAAATCGTTTTAATTATGTACTCACCTCATTTATTAAAAATATCGCAAATAAGCAGCATCCTTTGGTCATTTTTATTGATGATTGGCAATGGGCCGATATTGGCTCTATTAATTTGCTTAAAGTTGTTATGCACGATGTCGATATTAAATATTTTTTCTGTATCTGTGCATGGCGTGACAATGAAGTTGCCAATACCCATTCTTATGCTCTGGCATTAAAAGAAATTAAGCAAACTCAGGTTAATATTACTACTATCCAGGTGGATAATTTAAAGTCAACGGATATTAATGCTTTACTCAGCGATAGTCTTGCTACTAAAGCAGATATTCAACCCCTGGTTTCCATGTTGTATGAAAAAACTCAGGGTAATGCTTTTTTTCTGATTCAATTTATAAAAAAAATTGCCCAACAGGGACTTATTTTTTATAACCATGAATTACAGAGCTGGTCATGGAATTTAGAAAAAATAGAAGAAAAAAATATTAGTGACAATGTCATTCATTTGATGACGAATGCTATTTTAGAACTCCCTGGAAAAACTCAAACAGCTCTTCAATATGCTGCTTGTATTGGTAATCAATTTGATTTGCAAACTTTGGCAATTATACTTAATTTGTCAGCCAAAGAAGTATCAGAGCAATTACAACCAGGACTACAACACGAAATAATCTTACCCTTAAGTAGTCACTACCATGTTTCTGAGAAATTAAATCAGAATTTGATCAAGTATCACTTTATACATGATCGAGTACAACAGGCCGCCTATAATTTAATTGATCAAGGGGAAAGAAAACAGGCTCATTTACAAATTAGCCAAATACTACTTAAAAAACTTAGCCCCAAGCAACAGCACAAACATATTTTTGAAATTATCAATCATCTTAATAATGCGGGAGAACTGTTTTTTAATTCTCCGGAAGGAGATGATCAGCAAGCAGTAAATAATGCTCAGCAAGTATTTGTTAAACTCAATATTCAGGCAGGAATGAAAGCTCAGCATGCAACAGCCTATCTGTCCGCATTAGGTTATTACCAAGCGGCAATTTCTCATTTACAAAACGATGCCTGGCAAAATGATCTGCACCTATGCCAGGAGCTCTATTTATTAGCAGCTGAAACCGCTTTTTTAAACCAGCAATATGAGTTTATGGAATCTTGTTTAAAAGACTATCTGCAGTATGCTGATACCCCATTATTAAAAGCCAATGCTCTGGAAATCCAATTACAGGCATATGTCTCCCAAAATAGACTGAATGATGCAGTTGATACGGCTTTATCTGCGCTTTCCTTGTTAGGTGTTACGATGCCTAAACAACCTTCTAACGTAGATATTATGATTAATTTGCTGAAAACCAAGTGGGCTATTCGAGGAAAAAACTTTGATGATCTATTGTCTACAACGGCTGTCCAGGAACCTAATCGATTAAAAATTATGCGTCTACTGGGGCTAACTATTCCACCTGCATACTGGACCTCACCCAATCTGGTCATTTTAACTGTCTTTCAAATGCTTAGAGAATCCTTACAATATGGTTACTCGCCCAATACCGGTTATGCTTATTCCTGGTGGGGTATTACTCAGGGAGCGATATTAGGAGATTTAAACAAGGGCTATGAATTTGGTGAGTTCGCTATAAAAATAGCCAAGGAATATGATTTAAATCTTCAACAACCCCTATTTTTTAAAGCCTGGATGACCCAGCAATTTAAGCGTCCACTGAAAGAAAGTATTCCTGTTTTACAAAAAGCCTATAGCGTCAGTCTGGAAAAAGGTGATTATGAATATGCCTCATATGCACTTAATAATGAAATGCAGGCAAGATTTAATAGTGGCGAATATCTAAATGATTTATGTGAGCTAATGCCCAATGCGCATCATGATTTACTCACCTTCAAGTTGGGCTCATCATTATATTGGAACGATATTTGTTGGCAAATGGCGCTGAATTTTAATGAGATAGGTAACCAGAATGAAAGCAGCGATTGTTTCTTAGATAAGGGGCTATTAAAAGGCAAGGCTTATAACGAAGAAAAAGAACTAAGCCAGCATCTACAGGTTAATGATGCCAGTACTTTGTTTTTGCTGTATCACAGTAAATTAATGTTAAGCGTGTTTTTTGGCAATGACACTAAAGCACTTGAGTATGCTCAACAGGCTCGTCTTTATTTAAAAGCTGGTGTTGGAATGTATGCTTTTGTATTATTTCATTTTTATGAGTCAATTATACTATTAAAAAACTTAGTGGATAAATCGCTATTTGCTAAGGAAAAAATACTTTTAAAGGTGCGTGCAAACCTTAAAAAGTTAAAACATTTTGCGGATGCTTCACCGGAAAATCATCAACATCGCTGGCACTTAATCAAAGCGCAATACTTAGTTGTTAGACAAGCAAACGATAAAGCAATGCAACACTATGATTTAGCTATTGAACTTGCCGATAAAAATAGCTTTATTCATGAACAGGCATTAGCCTACGAATTAACCGCCAGGTTTCATCAAAGCATGAACAGAAATCATCTTTGTTTCTTATATTTAAAAGAAGCCTTAAATGCTTATCAACAATGGGGAGGCTTTGCTAAAGTCAATCAATTACAACAAGAACTTAAGCAGTTTAAGCAGAAGACTAATCAAACAAAGATTACATCAACCTTGTATTCAAAATCATTAAATACTCATAGTAAAACCTCTTCCAGTAATGTCTCGGGAACCAATCTGGATCTTAGTACCTTAATGAAAACCTCTCAGGCTATTTCCAGTATTATCGTTTTAGATGAACTTCTTAATACACTGCTCAATAATATGATGGAAAATGCCGGAGCAGAAAATGGTTATTTACTGCTCAAGAAGAATCAACAATTAACCATTGTAGCCCGAAGAAAGGTTGAACAAGCAAAGTTAATACAGAATAATGAAGTTAAGGAAGCTCTTGATCAGGAAGAGGATAAAACTAATGATAAAGTAGAATTGCTATCGATCGACATTGATGATGCTCAAGATACTTTAGCAGCATCACTCATTTATTTTGTTGAGCGAACAAATTCAAAAGTAGTGATTGATAATGCAACTTTATCTGAACAGTTTAATGTGGATCCTTATATTAAAAAATATCAGCCAAAATCTTTACTATGTTTGCCCATTTTACAAAAAGGAAAGCTTAGCGGTATCCTGTATATGGAAAATAACGTGACTGAAGGCGCATTTACTCATGAACGCATAGAATTACTGGATTTATTAACGACACAAGCAGCAATTTCAATTGAAAATTCTACTTTATATTCACATTTAGAAGAACAAGTGGCTGAGCGCACCAAAGAGTTAAAAGTTGCTAATGCAAAATTAGCACAACAAGCAAATATTGATTCATTAACCAAGCTTTCTAATCGACGAAACTTTGATGATTTATTTTATCGGGAATATCACCGCAGTGCCAGAGAGCATCAAGCCTTGTCTTTATTAATGACTGATATTGATAATTTTAAAGGCTATAATGATCACTACGGCCATATTGAAGGTGACTATTGCTTGCAACAAGTAGCTAATGTTTTGCCCAAAACCTTTAATCGAGCGACTGATATTTGTGCCCGTTATGGTGGTGAAGAATTTATTGCTGTCTTACCATTGACCAATAAGAAAGAGTCTTTGGAATTAGCTGAAAAATTACGTCAAAAAGTACAAAATCTTAATATTCCACATTTAAATAATAATAATATTACCAATAACATTCCTGAAAACACGCCAAATAATGAGCCTGTTGTCACTATCAGTGTTGGCCTTTACCATTTCATACCGAATATTGAACAATCAATAGATTCAGTTATAAAAAAAGTGGATAGTGCATTGTATAAAGCTAAATTATCAGGAAGAAACAAAGTAGTATTTATTGAAGATTAAAGAAGATTTGATATGACTAAGAAAATAACTTATGCATTCACTATCCTTTAAAGTCAGTATCCAACTTTTGTTAGTGCTGACTTTCTCTATAGATGCTGTTTCAGCAGATGTGAAAAGAAAACGATTAAAGCCAGAAAAGTTGTAAAATATAGTATAGCCTTAAAATACTTTCAAATGTAAAAATGATACGTTGAATATGTGTATCAAATTTCATGCCCTCTTTGTAAAGTTGTAACTATAAATCCTCTGTTTTGAATTCACTATAACCTTCATAATAGTAACTAACATCAATTCCTTTCATAAATAACGCCCGATCATGAATTTGATCCGTTAGAGCTTCCTTTAGCAAAGCTTTAATTTCGATATCCTTGACGACACTACGCTGCATTGCTGAGAGATATTCATCTTTATCTACCAGGTTCCAATCCACGACCTGTTTAAGCTCTTTTTTTAGAATTAAGTCCAGCCATATGCGAGTAGCACGACCATTACCTTCACGAAATGGATGAGCAATATTCATCTCAACATATTTTTCAATTATTACATCAAAACTATCTTGAGGCATATTGTCAATATGCTCCAACGATGGTTGCAGATACATCAGCGGTGCAAACCTAAAATCACCTTTAGCAATATTTACATTGCGGATTTTACCTGCAAATTCATAGATATCTTCAAATAAATAGGCATGAATAAAACTTAAGCCAGAAAATGTACCTATTTCAACTTTATCAATATCACCAGAGTCAAACAGTTGTTTGGCTTTTTGTTTACTAACCTTTTCTTCGATTTTAGCCAGATCAATCTGATCAGTGATTCCTAATTTGTTATCCAAAATCACGATCTAACTCCTTCAATTTCTGCCCATATAGTGCCCCTGAAGTGACTAAGTGAATATCCATAGTTAGGGGCCTCTTTAAATGACTTAATTATATCATTATCTTCTTACAAAATAGTTGATAATTTTATCTGAAAAGAATCCTATAACCCACCATAAAGTTACCTCGGTGCCCTTTGAGTATCAAAGTTAAAACTGAACCTAAAGATGCAATCCATATCGAGTAGAACGACCGGCTCCATATTTAGAAATAATACTTTTATCCAACATATCCGATAAATCACGGCTGGCAGTACGATTTTGACATTTAGCTATCGTCATATAATTTTTAGTCGATAGCCCACCTTCAAATCCTTTTCGCCCTTCAGCAAATATTCGCTCAACAACTTTAGCCTGGCGTTCATTTAATTGATCAGCAAACCGATCATAAAACCGGGTTTTATTCAGAACAAAATCAACTTCTTTCTTTGCAATTGACTGTGGATGTATGACGGCACTAGTAAAAGGATGGATAGTCTCAAACCAGACATGAGCAATTCCAGCACGTATTATACCGGACAAGGAAACGTCAGTATGGTTCAATTGAGTAAAACCCACTTAAACTTTCTCCCAGTCAAAATCGCTAATATTTTTCTCTTCACTATCAAAACAAATACCCACAATAAATATATCTTTTTGCTCTTGCTGATATTTCTGAAAATACT
>JADGAU010000094.1 GCA_015231865.1 Gammaproteobacteria bacterium
TGTCAGACAAAAGTTTAAATAAAATTGAATTTATACATGATATAAGTTTAAAGAATCAGTTAAATTCTATATCACTATTGACCCAGGCGAATGTAAAAGATTTAACAATAAAAGATCCTGTTGTACAACAAAATTATCAGGCTATTATTGGTTCCAGGTTAACTCTTTTATCAAAAATATATTTACATCAATTTAAATATCTGACGATTGATTCTTTTGAAATTGATGGTTATGAGACATCTGTCTATGCACAAGGAAAAGTTAACCTGGAGAACAGTCAAATTGATCTGCAAATTGAACATAGTCTTGATGATTTATCCTTTATAAAGGGTGCAGAAGGTTCTCTTGAGCAACAAATTAAGATAAATGGCAATTACACTAAGCCTAAAATTCAATTTCATTCAAACATAGATGATGCCAGCTGGCAAAGCTATCAATTTGATCAAATTGAACTAGATAGTGAGTTAATAGAGCTTAGTGAAAATAAAAATAAAGTGAATCTTGTTTTAATTCATGCAGAACAAAAACTCCAAGCTTCGATGAACTATCAACTTTATGATGGGATTTTGTTACTGTCCGAACTTAAATTAAGTGCCATGAATAATGACTTCGAACACACAAATATTCAGGGTAATATTCAATTTCAATTTGACAATTCGTTAGTGAAGGGGCAATTAAAAGGTCAGTTTTTATCTTTAGATGAATTAAATTATCTACACCATCAGAAAGATCTTTTTGGTAATGGAGAGTTTATTGTTAAGCTTGCATCGGTTCAGAAACAGCAGGAAGTAATTTTAAATATACTATTCCCTGAGATTTCTTTTCAACAATGGAAAGTTGGAGATCTGGATGTTGATGTCAATACGGTGCTTGATAAGCAATTAGATGCAAAACTGAAATTATCATCCTTATATGAAGATAATCTGCTAAGACTCAGTCAGGGAAATATAAATATTAGTGGCGATTTTGAAAATTTCAGTAGTAATATTAAGATAAAATCGATTTGGGGAGTAGATCAATTAAACACAAATTTTATTGCTAAAGTTCCTAAATCCCAAAATGAATCAGATAGTCACTTATTCGTTATTGATAGTTTTATGGCAAATTATCAGGAGGAACATATAGTGATTGAATCGCCTTTAACAATCTCTTATCTGGATAGTGATAATTGGAAGATTAATGCAGCTAAATGGTCCTGGGGAAATTCATCTTTTGACTTTAATGCAAGCGCACAGAAACAACAGATTAAGGCGAAAGCGACAATTCAATCATTTGATCTCAGTAAGTTAAGAAAATTAGATCAGTATCTTGACGAGTTTTCAGAAATAGAAGGGATCTTAGATTTTAATTTAAATATTTCCGGGGCAATGAATCAACCAGAAATTGATGTCTTGCTCGCAGCTGAAAATTTTAAACTTAATCAGCAAATGCAGGAAATTATAGATAAAAACCAATTGAAGGTTTTACTAAGTTATAAAAATGAAAAGCTTTCAGGAGAGCTTAATGGTGAGATTTTTAGTCAGCACTCAAATGCAAATACGCCAATGCAAATGCCGATTCAGGGAAAATTTGAACTTCCAATGAAGTTAAAGCTCAGTCCATTTGTTGTTTCAGGTATTGATGGTGATATTAACACAAGTTCGATTAAGGCAAATTTTAAAAGTCATTTAAAGTTATCACAATTTCAACAATGGGTAATTCTTGATCAGCAAAATTTGGATGGCTTATTAGTAAGTCATCTGGATATAAAAGGTTCTATTTTACAACCAAAAATTAATGGCGCACTCAACTTTCAAGATGTCTTTTATGAAAATGGTTTCACTGGTACGGTTCTAAAAGATGTCAATGGCAATATAACGATACAAGATAACCAGATAAAAATTGATAACTTGAGTGCTCATGATAAATTTAAAGGTACAATAAATTTAACTGGAAATGTAGATTTAGCCAATCAACACTCATTAAATTATTCCGGCAATATTCATTTATCTGATTTTAAATTACTGGATAACGATGAACAGCAATTAGTTTCCAGTGGACAAATTGATATTATAGGTGACCATCAGCGAGGCAAAGTAACTGGCAAAATATCTATTGACTCGGGCGAATTTTTTTTACCGGAAGAGATTCCAGTAGATGCACCTATATTAGAAATAACAAAAGATGGATCAGATATACAAGAAGAAAGTTCCACTAAATATCCAATTGATGTTAATTTGCAAGTGAATGTAAAGCCTCAACTCTATGTAAGAGGTCGTGGTCTTGATTCACAATGGACTGGTGATTTATCCGTTAAAGGTAAAATACCTAAACCTGACATTGTTGGTCAATTAAAAGTCAATCGAGGCAAGATAGATTTTCTAACAAAACGTTTTAATTCCAGACGAGGAGAGATTAATTTTTATGGCGGTTGGCCGGTAAATCCTCAGCTTGATTTTGAATTTGAATCTACCGCTAATGATATTGCTGCTATTTTAAATCTCAGTGGGGATACTAAGAAGATTAAGTTTAATTTAAGTAGTGAACCCCTAATCCCTAAAGATGAAATTTTATCGCAATTACTGTTTGGTAAAGACAAACAAAGTATTAGTGCTGTTCAGGCATTACAATTGGTATCAGCAATAAAAACATTAACCACGGGAGGAAGTGGTTTTATGGATAATACACGACAAAAATTAGGTATTGATTCTTTAGATATTGGTGGGGATTCTGTAAAAGCAGGAAAGCATATTAATGAACGAGTTTATATGGAAGTAGAACAAGATCTAACTAGCGGAGATTCTGCTATCACAGTTGAAATTGAAGTGAAAAAGAATATTAGTGTAGAATCTAAAATTGATCAAAGCTCATCTACCGGAATTGGCGTTAATTGGAAATATGATTATTAAAAAAGTTAAAAGTTAAAAGTTAAAAGTTAAAAAGGAATGAATATGTATAAAACGGTTTTAATTACTGGAGTTAGTTCTGGTTTAGGGCATGGGTTGGCTAATTTTTATTTGCAACAGGGGAGTTCTGTTTATGCTTTGAATCGTAAACAGCCTGCCGATTTACTGGAGCACAATAATTTTCATTTTGTTTCCTGTGATTTAAGTGATGAAACTCAGGTACAAACAAAAGTTAAAGAATTATTATCTGATGTGGTGCAATTAGATCTGGTGGTATTAAATGCTGGTATTTTAAATGAATTAAAAGATATGAGAGATACACCTCTATCAGAAGTTCGTGAAGTCATGGAAATAAATACCTGGGCAAATAAATCTATCATTGATGCCCTGGTAAACAATGTTGATAGTATTACACAAATTGTTGCAATTTCTTCTGGAGCAGCAGTTTCAGGTAATCGTGGCTGGAATGCTTATAGTCTCTCAAAAGCGGCTCTCAATATGCTAATTAAACTTTATGCTGATGAATTACCAGACATTCATTTTAGTGCGTTGGCGCCAGGCCTGGTTGACACAGCAATGCAGGATTATATCTGTGATTTAAAGGATGACCGTTTTTATGTTGTTGAAAGGCTTAAATCTTGTCGCGGAACTGATTCAATGCCTGGTCCTCAAGAAGCAGCAGTGAAGTTGGATATAGGCTTTAAAAAGGTTGTAGAATTACCCAGTGGAGAATTTAATGATGTCAGGAAGTTATAAAAAATATTAGCTTTAATTAAAAGACCTCATGAGTAGCTAAAATAATTGAAGTGCCTAAAAACAAAGGGGTTAGTAAAGATGAAAGAACATTAGCTGCCATAAATTTAGGGTAGTTGCTAATATCTGAAGAATATTTATTAACACCAATAAGCGAATATAGTGAAAATAACATAGGGATTAATGCTGCTATACTTATCATTGGTAAATAATCTTTTACAAGTAGAAATAGAATCCATGAAACGGTTGCTAGTATAAAAAAAGCAAAAACAGCATTGCTTGTTTTTAGACCATAAAAAATGGGAAAAGTCTGCCTTCCAACACTAGCATCAGCTTTAATATCAGGATATTGATTTAATAATAAGAGATTGTTTATCAGAAAAAATGGTATCAAAGAGACTAGCCAGGGAAGTATTGAGTTCATGCCGGCTAGTACAACGTGAGTGCCAACAACCATCAGTATACCAAAACCCAGGCCAGGTGATATTAAACATATAAGTGGCAGACGATTAAGCCACGGTGTATAACTGGCTATTAAAACGATACCTATAAAACCAATCGGCAAAATTTGCATACCAAGTTCTAAAATGAAAAAAAGGCCGATGAAAATAGTTAATACTAGAGACACTAAACCAAATATCAGTACCATGTTAGCTAGTTCCGGTGAACTTGGTAAGGCACCACTTCCGCCACTAAAAGATGTTTTTTGTGTTTTAAAGTCTAATCCACTTTTAAAGTCATAATATTCATTAAGCATATTGACGCTGATATGTGCCAAAATGGCGCCAGTTAAAATAAGCAATACATCTGTCGTTTTAATTGAAGCGCCAGTTGTCAGTGCAGTACTATAGCCGAGCAAAACACAAACAGGGGGAAGTAGTAAAAAATTCGGTCTTGTTGTTCTAAATATTATTTGAGCTTGTTTAAATATCATATTGATAATATGGTAAATCCAAAAGATTGGCTCTATTCTACTGCTGCAACATCCAGCTGATAACTTTTTTGACATCAGCTTCTGGAGCAGGGCTAGGCGGCATTGGTATTGTTCCCCAGGTAAGCTGGTCAGCGTTTTTTCCGGATTTAACCAGTTTCACCAGATCATCGATATTGGCACCGTTATGCTTTTTTGCAATATCTTTAATGGCAGGACCAACTGTTTTTACAGCCATTTGATGACAGCCTGCACAACCTATCTTCATAGCAGTTGCTTGATCGGCAAATGTATTGGTCGTTGCTAAAAATGTGATAATAAAAGCAGAAACTTTTAACAAATTTTTAATGAGCATAAAAAATACCTCATAGATATTAAATAAAATGAATTATTGCCGATAACAAACTATGTAAATGTAGACTAGCAATAATGCTTATAAAAAAAACTAAAATGTTTATAAAACAATAACACCTAAAATGAATAAATTTGATTTTAACATTAATTTTAATTAATCATAAACAAGAAGTTTAATGATAGTAATATTTATCATTAAACCAATAAATACAATGTATAAAACGCAAAATGATGAATAATTTAACTATTAAATATAAGATTTTACCTGCAATTGCAATTATTTTCCTTTGTGCAGTAATAATTGTTTCAATTTTTTCGGCTCAAAAACAAAAATCAAGAGTGCTGGATAATGGCATTATTCAAGCAGAAGATATTTTGTCCAGTTATATCGATTCTTTAAATGCGATGATGCTAACCGGGACAATGGCAAATCGTAAAATTATTAATGAGAAATTAATGTCTCGTGAAGCAGTTAATCTAGTTCGCACAATGCGTTCTGAGAGTTTAAAAAAACTTTTTGGTGAAGGTTTTCCAGAAGAAAAATCAATAGATGAATTAGATAAAAAAGCACTTCTTGGTGAACGTCAGGTTCGTATTTCTGAGAATGCTCAAGGACGAGTTCTGACGGTAGTTCAACCCTGGTTTAATAAGAAAAACCATAGTGGTACGAACTGTACTAATTGCCATGCAAACCAGAAAGAAGGTGATGTCATTGGTGCTTCAAGGATTGAGTTATCTCTGGCAAAAATGGATGAAGAAGTAACTCATGATCTATGGTTTATGTTTGCTCTAAATTTAGTTATTTTTATTGTAGGTCTGATTATCTTAAACTTATTATTGGCAAATGTTGTAATAAAACCACTGTCAACTTTAGAAAAAAGTTTAAAACAAATACAAGTTAATAATGATTTAACCGTAAGAGTAGAAGTGGACTCCAATGATGAGTTTCATTCCGTTTCAGAGTCTGTTAACTCCATGCTTGGTCATTTCCAACCGGTGATTATTAACTTAAACCAGACAACTCATAAGTTACAAAATTCTGCAGTAGATTTAAAAAGGATTACTGAACAATCACAGAAAAATGTAGAACTGCAAAATGAAAAAACCAAAAGTTTAAATTCAGCAATGGTTAATATGTTAAATGTCACGCAAGAGGTTTCTGAAAGTTCACAAAGCGCAGAAAGTGCTGCTAACAATGCATTGAAGCAAGCAACTGATGGGCGGGATATAGTACAACGTGTAACTATTTCAATTAATAACCTTGCCGAACAGGTGAGTACAGCAGCCAGTGTAGTACAAAAACTTGCTGCGGATAGTGAAAGTGTTGAATCAGTTTTAATGGGCATTACTCAGATAGCAGAACAGACAAATTTACTTGCTTTAAATGCTGCAATAGAAGCTGCAAGAGCTGGTGAGCAGGGCAGAGGGTTTGCAGTTGTTGCGGATGAAGTTCGTTCACTAGCTCAGAAAACGCGTGATGCGACACAAGAAATTCAAACAACGATTGAATCTTTAAGAGCTTCCTCTGATGACGCTGTTCAGGCTATGCTAGATGGAAAGTCTCAAGCTGAAGAAAGTGCTAATGAAGCAGAAAAAGGAACAGAGGCATTAAGTTTAATTCTTGATGCAGTTAATGATATTAATGTTATGAATAAGCGAATTGCTAATGCCGTTAAAGAACAAAATAAAACAACGACGGAAGTAGACAATTTAACTCAAGATATTGCAGTCATTAGTAATGACAGCAAATCAGGTGCAGATCAAACGCTTGATAATGCAAATGAAATTAATGTTATTGTTGAAGAAATGGAACATAGCATCCAACGTTTTAAAATTTAAATACTTTCTTTTGTCAATTAATAGTATTATTCCTATTAGGGGCTGTTAAATAGGGGCTGTTAAAAACAGGCACTAGCTTATACTTATGTTAATTATGTGAAGGGAAGTTAATTATGCATCTTACATACAAGTACCTATTACTAATTTTTCTTTTTTCTTTTCATCATATTCTTCAGGCCGCTAATTTTGAAAAAAATTCTCAAGTTTTAACTGAATCTCTTGAGAATCCTGGCAGTATAGAAAAACCTTCCTGGTTTAAAAATTCTTTTCTGGATATTGCAGAAGATATTCAAGAGGCTAGAGAAAATGATAAATTGTTAATGATCTATTTTTATCAAGATGGGTGTCCCTATTGTAAAAAACTTATTCAAGATAACTTTGGTAATACAGATATAGCAGATTTAACCAGGGAACACTTTGATGTCATAGCAATTAATATGTGGGGAGATAGAGAGGTAATTGCTGTTGATGGTAAAACAATAACAGAAAAGACTTTTTCTGCTGCTTATAAAGTACAATTTACACCAAGCTTTTTAATTCTTGATTCAAAAGGAAAAAAACTTTTCAGAATGAATGGTTATTATCATCCTGGAAAATTTAAAGCGGCTTTAAGCTATGTTCGAGATATTCTTAAATCAACAACTGACTCAGGTGATAAGCCTTTAGTAAGCTTTCGTGAGTATTATGCAAAACAGCCTCAAGTTAAAGCCTCAGGACGTATTCATCAGTTATCAAATGCGTTACAGCCACCGTTAAATTTATCGATTAATGCCCGTGAAACAAGCAAACCCTTATTAGTTTTATATGAGCAAAAACAATGTCCTGTTTGTGATGAACTTCATCAAGATATATTAAAACGTCCTCAAATTAAATCTTTATTAAATCAATTTGAAATTGTAATTTTAGATATGTGGTCGGAACAAAAAATTATAACGACTGATAATCAGAAAATAACAATTAAACAATGGGCTAATCAATTAAATATTCAGTCAGGTCCAAGTTTTATTTTCTTTGATTCAAACAATAAGGAAGTTTTTCGTGCTGATGGCTATTTAAAAGCATTTCATACACAAGGAATTATGGATTATGTTTTATCCAAAGGATACATTACTCAACCTAAATTTCAGCGCTGGTTAGGTGCTAAAGCAGATGCACTTGAGGCCCAGGGAATCCATGTTGACTTATGGGAATAGAATTATTGTTGTTACGTTCTAACTGATTTAATTAGGTTCAATGCTTATCTTACTTTTGCAAGCCTCGATTTTTCTCTTTCCCAATCCTTATTTTTTTCTGCTACCCGCTTATCATATAAATGCTTACCCTTAGCCAAAGCAATTTTACATTTTACATAGCTCTTAGACCAATACAGACTAAGAGCAACTATGGTATAGCCTTTTCGCTCTACCGCTCCAACGAGTGTAGATATTTCGTGACGGTGTAACAATAATTTTCTTAAGCGTTGTTGTTCGGGATTTACGTGTGTAGAAGCAGAAAGAAGGGGAGTGATAACGCAATTTAAAAGAAAGGCTTCTCCATTCTCTATAACCACGTAACAATCGCGTAGTTGAACTTTTCCTGCTCGAATACTTTTAATTTCCCAACCTTCTAAAACGATACCTGCATCAAAGTCCTTTTCGATAAGAAAATCATGTCGTGCTTTTTTATTGGTAACAATAGTATTACTAATGTTTTTTGGTTTTTTTTTTTGCCATAGTTATAATTTAGAAATGAATTGATTTCATGTTATGGATAAATCCATATAAATACCCGTCATTTAAAGTCTATTAATTTATTCATTGAAATACACGGTAATAAACGTTTAAGATAACACTTAGTATAAATATTATCACCATTTAATTTTCAAAATCAGATGACAAAAAAGAGATAAGAAAAATGACATTCGAAAAACATGTCTTTTTTTGTACCAATCAAACTAAAGATGGTAAGTCTTGTTGCAATCGTTTTGATAGTTCTGCAATGAGAAAGTATGCCAAGGAAAAAACTAAAGAGTTGGGCATTCATGGCGATGGACAAGTAAGGGTTAATATTGCTGGTTGCTTAGGGCAGTGTGAACTTGGACCAGTTATTGTGATTTATCCGGAATCAGTTTGGTATACCTGGGTGGATAAAGAAGATATTGATGAAATTATTGAATCACATTTGCTTAATAATAATATCGTTAAAAGATTGCAGATTTATCCATAATCCTAGACCAAAACCATTTGAAAATATCACGGGTATAAACACTCAGATTAAAAAAACACTTAAATTGCATCAATTTTTGTTGCAAATTCCCCTTAAAAAACATACTATTCACCCTTTTTTTTAGCAGATAAAAAATTATCTGAACAATCCCATTTCACGAACACTTAAGAGCAGGACTATGACAGATTTAACGAAGTACCGAAATATTGGCATCTTCGCCCACGTTGATGCGGGCAAGACTACGACCACTGAGCGTATTCTTAACCTAACAGGTAAGACACATAAAATTGGTGAGGTTCACGATGGTGAAGCAACAACTGACTTTATGGATCAGGAACAGGAACGTGGTATTACAATTCAGTCTGCTGCTACATCTTGTCAATGGAATGGCCATAGAATGAACATTATTGACACACCGGGACACGTTGACTTTACCATTGAAGTTTACCGTTCATTAAAAGTTCTTGATGGTGGTGTCGGTGTATTTTGTGGCTCTGGTGGTGTCGAGCCTCAATCTGAAACTAACTGGCGTTATGCTAATGATTCTAAAGTCTCCCGAGTTATTTTTATTAATAAACTCGACCGTTTAGGTGCTGATTTTTATCGTGTTGTAGGACAAATTGAAAATGTACTTAAGGCTACGCCTTTAGTGATGGTCTTACCAATTGGTACAGAAGATAACTTTAGTGGTGTCGTTGACTTATTAACTCGTAAGGCATGGGTTTGGGATAACTCAGGCAATCCAGCAAATTATGAAATTCAGGATATTCCTGCTGATATGGTAGATAAAGCAGAAGAATATCGTGAAGCTTTAATTGAAACTGCTTTAGAACAAGATGATGACTTAATGGAAGCTTATCTTGAAGAAGGTGTAGAGCCTTCAATCGATGATATCAAGCGTTGTATTCGTAAAGGTACAATTGCTTTAGATTTCTTCCCAACTTATTGTGGTTCTGCCTTTAAAAACAAAGGTATTCAATTAGTTCTTGATGCTGTTGTAGACTATTTACCTAATCCAACTGAAGTTAATCCTCAGCCTGAAGTTGATCTTGACGGTAATGAAACTGGTAAATTTGCAATTGTTGACGCAAGTGGACCATTTCGTGCTTTAGCATTTAAAATTATGGATGATCGCTTCGGTGCCTTAACTTTTATTCGTGTTTATTCAGGTAAGTTAGAAAAAGGTACAACCGTATTAAATACCTTCACAGGTAAGACGGAACGTATTGGTCGTATCGTGGAAATGCATGCTGAAGAGCGTATAGAATTAGATTCTTGTGAAGCGGGTGATATTGTTGCTTTTGTTGGTTTAAAGAATACTCAGACAGGTCATACTTTATGTGATCAGGATAATCCAGCAACGCTTGAACCAATGGTATTTCCGGATCCCGTTATTTCAATTGCAATTTCGCCGAAAGATAAAGGTGGCTCAGAGAAAATGGGTGTTGCATTGAATAAGATGGTTAAAGAAGATCCTTCATTCCATGCTGAAACCGATCAGGAAAGTGGTGAAACCATTCTTAAAGGAATGGGTGAATTACACCTGGATATCAAAATTGATATTTTAAAGCGTACACATGGTGTTGATGTAAATGTTGGTAAACCACAGGTAGCTTATCGTGAAACCATTACTAAGCTAGTTGAGGATTCGTATACCCATAAGAAACAATCAGGTGGTGCGGGACAATTTGGTAAAATCGATTATATTATTGAACCTGGTGAGCCAAATAGCGGTTATGAATTTGAGTCTAAAGTTACTGGTGGTAATGTTCCAAGTGAGTACTGGTCAGCAATTGATTCAGCATTCAAAGGTATGTTAGAAGAAGGTGTATTAGCGGGTTATCCTTGTTTAGATGTTAAAGTAACCTTAATGGATGGTGCTTATCATGCCGTTGACTCATCAGCTATGGCCTTTGAATTAGCTGCTAAAGGTGCTTATCGTCAATCGATGCCTAAAGCAGGACCGCAATTAATTGAACCCATTATGAAGGTTGATGTATTTACGCCTGAACAGCATGTTGGTGATTGTATCGGCGATTTAAACAGACGTCGTGGCATGATCAAAGATCAGGAATCTACACCAATGGGGACTCGTATTAAGGCGGATGCACCTTTAAGTGAGATGTTTGGTTATATTGGTGACTTACGTACAATGACTTCAGGTCGTGGACAATTCTCTATGGAGTTCTCGCACTATAGCCCATGTCCTAAGAATGTTGCTGATATCGTTATTAAAGAAACACTAGAAAGAAAAGCTAATAAATAGACTTAAATTTTTAGAATTAATTAAAAAAGCCGGTTTTACTGTTTCGCGACTTATTTTACACAGTGGGTTGAAATTATAATTGATATTCCAGTTAGAATAAGGCGCAGGTAAAATATCTTACGAAAAAACCATAACATAAAATTTGTTATGGTTTTTTTATGCATGTCTTAATCAAGTTTACTAATTTATTTTCTGCTATCGTCCTAAAGCACTTAATTGAGTCTATTTAATGATTAATGAAAATTTTAGAAAAGCAGCAATTTTGAATATTAATTTATCTGACAATTGAGACAAGCGGACGGTTATAGTTGCATACCCTCGATAGGCAGGAAATTTCCTATTTCACCCATTCGGCTTTATCCATTTCGCCATCGTCATAAACATTGTATTTGGATTAATGGGTTTCGCAATATGGTCATTCATACCCACTTCTAGAACTTTGTTTACATCATGTTTCATTGCATTAGCGGTCATAGCAATAATAGGCAAATCTTTATATTGTTTTTGCTCACGAATTTTAGCAGTTGCTTTATATCCATCCATAACTGGCATCTGGCAATCCATCAAGACACAGTCAAAATTTTGATTGGAAAGACAGTCTAATGCTTCTTGTCCGTTAATTGCCAATTCCACTTGCATACCATTGATGGTAAGAAGCTCAGTTGCTAATTCCTGATTGATTTCATTATCTTCAACCAAGAGAATGGATGCGCCTTTAAGTTGCTTTAGTAATACTTCAATATCTAGATCTTCCATTACGCTGTCAGTAATTTCAACAGAATTATCAAGTTGTTTTAAACAGACTGTAAAATGAAAATTACTACCTTGACTTTCAATACTATCAACCCATAACTTTCCATCCATTAACTCGGTCAGTTTCTGAGAAATAACCAATCCTAATCCAGTCCCGCCATATAGACGTGTTGTTGAACTATCTGCCTGCGAAAACGCTTGAAATAATTTTATACGTTGAACATCTGAGATCCCAATGCCTGTATCAGAGACTGAAAAATGTAGTGTGACATTATCCTCATGACACTGTTCAAGCGTTATAGCAATTTCGATAGTACCTCCATTGGGCGTAAATTTAACAGCGTTACTACACAAATTAGTTAATATTTGACCTAATCTTAATGGATCCCCCTGTAGCCTTTTAGGAACATCGCCATCAATTTTCACTGCAAGAGTAATGGCTTTTTCTTCAGCTTTAAGTTTAATCAAATTGATGGTGCTGCTTACCACATTTTTTAAAAGAAAGTTATTCTCTTCAAGCTCAATTTTTCCAGCTTCTATTTTAGAAAAATCAAGAATATCATTAAGGATAGTGACTAAGTTTTCTGCTGAGTCATGGACCTTTCTAATATAGTTTTCTTGTTTATCATTTAACTGTGTTCCCAAAGCTAAATTAGACATGCCTATAATGGCATTCATCGGGGTGCGTATTTCATGTGACATATTCGCTAAAAAGTTACTCTTCACTTGATTGGCTGTTTCAGCTTCTTGTTTGGCTTTTTCTAATTCAGCGGTACGGTTTTTGACTTCTT
>JADGAU010000095.1 GCA_015231865.1 Gammaproteobacteria bacterium
AGTCTAAGTTCCGATAAAAAACTTCGTGTTCACTTTCATAAATTAATGCAAATTATTCATGAATCATTAGAAAAGCTTGAAGATAGTAAAAATTCTATTGCAACTATCGCAAAGAATTTTGCTAAACAATATTGGCTTATTTGTATGGATGAAATCTTCGTTGCAGATATTACTGATGCCATGCTGTTAGCTGAATTATTTAAACACCTTATCGAAAATGGTGTTGTGCTACTTTTTACATCGAATATTGCTCCCCAGGATTTATATAAAGGAGGTCTGCAGCGTGCTAGATTTCTACCCGCAATTGACTTAATTGAAAAAAACTGTCACGTAATTGAATTAGGCGGGCATAAGGATTATCGTCTGGAAACATTAGAACATAATCGCCTCTATCAACTGACTTCAGCCTCTCATTGTAATGAACACCTGGAAGATTTATTTCAAATGATGTCTGGCGTGTTACAGAGTCAATACGATAAAAAGGAATTACAAATAAACCATCGTCAACTGCCCATTAAAAAATATACGCCGGGTCTGGCTTGGTTTGACTTTGATATTTTGTGTAATACTTATAGAAATAGTAGCGATTATATTCACTTGGCAACTTATTTTACAACCATCATCATTTCAGATATTTATAGGTTGAGTGCAGACCAGGATGATGTTGCCAGGCGTTTCATTAATTTAATTGATGTTATGTATGATAGACATATTAATATTGTTATCTCTGCAGAAAGTTCACCAGAAGAGCTTTATACTGGTAGCAGACTAAAAAATGAATTTAAACGAACAATAAGTCGCTTAAAAGAAATGCAAACCATTGACTATTTATCAAAAAATAAAGAATATAAAGAAATATTAGATAAGAAAATGTCTGATATTGATATGAATTTTGTTGAGACTTCGCTAAATATTAATAATCCGACCCGCTTTGGTGATTGGGTTAGTAATAATGGACGATGTAGTGATTTTTAGTTAAATGCCAGATACCAGATTCATTTTTGGATAATTGTGCTTAACTCGCTAGGCTCAGACAGAACCAAAATCATCCAAAAACAAATCTGGCATCTGACTTTAACTTGTGGTGTGTGGGCTGGGAAAAAAAGGAAACTAATATGTCATGGAATGATAAGAGGCCTATGTCGCCTCATTTACAAATTTATGATTTACCATTAACAGCTAAAATCTCGATTATGCATCGTATGACGGGGGCTTTTTTGCTGCTTGGTTTGTTTATTATTGTTTTGGTTTTAAGTTCTGTTGCTTTGGGTGAGTCTTATTGGCTAATGATAAAGGAAATTTTAAATAGTTGGCCTGGTTTATTGGTTTTATTCGGATTAACTTTTTCTGTTTATTTTCATTTTTGTCATGGTATTCGACATTTGATTTGGGATACAGGTCGCTATTTGGAAAAAAATATGCAGGCAAAAGGTGCTGCACTTGTCATTGGCACTAGCATAGTTTTAACTTTATTAACCTGGTTCATTGCGCTTTCAACAGGATCAAGCTTGTGACTAATAAAACTAATTCAGTAAACACCCATTCAGCACATAAGGGTAGTGGGCATTTTCTTAAGCAGAAGTTTTCTGCAATGATATTAATTCCTATTGTTCTTTGGTTTTGTTTTAGCATAGCCATCATGCCATCAATGGATTATGAATACATGCTTCTGTGGTTAAAGTCGCCATATAATTACATTTTACTTAGCATCACGTTGATTACTGGTTTTTACCATTTACAACTCGGCTTACAAATGATTATTGAAGATTATATTGCTGAAGATAATCTGCAAAGAAATATGATTCTAATGACTAAATGGATATGTATTATGCTCTGTGTTGTTGGCTTGATATCACTTTTTTACATTGTTTTGGGATAATGGTTTTAAAATAGTAACTGTTCAATAACGATATTAAGCTGAAGAATAAGGACTTTTATTAATGAATACAATTTGCGGCTATAACATTATCGATCATGAATATGACGTGGTCATTATCGGTGCAGGTGGTGCTGGTCTAAGAGCGACACTGGGTATGTCCTCTTCTGGTTTAAAAACGGCCTGTATTACCAAAGTTTTTCCAACTCGTAGTCATACCGTTGCAGCTCAAGGTGGTATGTCTGCAGCACTTGGTAATATGGGTGAAGACCACTGGAAATGGCATATGTATGATACCGTTAAGGGATCAGATTGGCTTGGTGATCAGGATGCTATTGAATATATGTGCCGTGAAGCTGGCGCATCTGTGATTGAACTAGAACATTTTGGTGTGCCCTTCTCTCGAACTGAAGATGGAAAAATCTATCAACGTCCTTTTGGCGGTATGACCACAAATTATGGTGAAGGTATTGCACAAAGAACATGTGCCGCTGCGGATAGAACAGGTCATGCAATATTACACACACTTTATCAGCAATCTTTAAAACATAAGGCAAAATTTTATATAGAGTTTTTTGCCCTGGATTTAATTATGGATGGTGATACCTGTCGTGGTGTGATTGCCTGGGATTTAACAACCGGGACACTACATCGCTTTAGAGCGCATCAGGTAGTTTTGGCCACTGGCGGCTGTGGCCGTATCTATTTTTCTGCTACTTCTGCCCATACTTGTACCGGCGATGGCAATGCCATGGTTCTTAGAGCTGGCTTACCTTTACAGGATATGGAGTTTGTACAATTTCATCCAACTGGAGTTTATGGCTCTGGTGTTTTAATTACCGAAGGTGTTCGTGGTGAAGGTGGCTATTTGACTAATTCTAAAGGCGAACGTTTTATGGAGCGCTATGCGCCTAATGCCAAAGATCTAGCCTCAAGAGATGTGGTCTCACGAGCCATGACTATTGAAATCAATGAAGGTCGTGGCATTGGCCCTGATAAAGATCATTTGCATTTAAACCTTATGCATCTGGGTCTTGATGTGATTAATGAGCGCCTACCGGGAATTGCTGAAAATGCTCGTGTATTTGGTGGCGTTGATGTTGAAAAAGAGCCTATCCCGGTAATTCCTACTGTTCATTATAATATGGGCGGCATTCCAACTAATTATCATGGTGAAGTGATTAAACTGGATGCAAATGATGAAGAGCAAGTTGTTCCAGGGCTAATGGCGATTGGTGAAGCCGCCTGTGTTTCTGTTCATGGTGCTAATCGTTTGGGTTCAAATTCTTTACTGGATATTATTGTCTTTGGTCGTGCAGCCGCATTAAGAGCTGTTGAACTGGTTAAAGCCGATACCAAACATGCTGAAATAGATGAACAAATTAGTGAAGATATCATCTCTCGATTTGATAAAATTCGTAACGCTAAAGGTTCAAATTCAACCGCTTCGATTAGAGACAATATGCAGCGAACCATGCAAAGACATGCGGCAGTATTTAGAAATGGTGAACTTTTACAGCAAGGCGTTGATAAGGTACAAACCGTTTTTGATAGTTTTAGTGATGTTTCCGTTGCAGATAGTAGTCTCAGTTGGAATACAGACTTATTAGAAACGTTGGAACTGGATAATATGTTAGTGCAGGCACAAACCATTATTCATGGTGCTTTAAATCGCCAGGAAAGTCGTGGCGGACATGCTCGTGAAGATTACCCTGATCGAGATGATGAACATTGGATGAAACATACACTTTGTCAGGTCAATCCAACAGGTGAAGTTAAATTTAACTATCGTCCTGTTCATATGTTCACCTTAACCGATGAATGTGAAGTTATTCCTCCTAAAAAGCGTGTATATTAAACAAGAGATTGTCCCATGGCTGAATTTAAATTACCTAAGAACTCTACAATCAATCCTGGAAAAAACTATTCATCATCAACTTCCGGGAAAAAACGTAAAAAATTTCATGTCTATCGATATAATCCAGAATCTGGTGAAAATCCGCAATTAGATACTTTTGATTTAGATATGGACAGTTGTGGCCCAATGATATTGGATGCGCTATTAAAAATAAAAAGTGAATTAGATCCCTCTTTATCTTTAAGACGCTCTTGTCGAGAGGGGATTTGTGGCTCATGTGCAATGAATATTAATGGTCGTAATGTCCTTGCCTGTACTACTGCAATTGATGATTATGCCGGTGATATTCATGTCTACCCATTACCACATCAACCGGTTATTAAAGATCTGGTCTCAGATTTAGATCAGTTTTATAAACAGCATGCCAGTGTTGAACCCTGGATAAAATCGGAAACTATACCTGCTGAAGATAAGGAAAGAACACAATCGGTTAGTGATCGTGAAAAGTTAGATGGACTTTATGAGTGTGTTATGTGTGCCTGTTGTTCAACTTCCTGCCCAAGTTATTGGTGGAATAGTGATAAATACCTTGGCCCTGCTGCACTTTTAGCTGCTTATCGATGGATAAGTGACTCGCGTGATGAAGCAACTCAAGAACGACTAGATGAACTAGATGATACTTTTAAATTGTATCGCTGCCATACCATTATGAATTGTACTAATGCCTGCCCTAAGAATCTTAATCCGGCAAAAGCAATCGCCAATATTAAGAAACAAATTAGTACAAATAAGCTGGGAGGCTAAAAGCTAAATTTTATTCACGATTATGGATAAAAATAATCTCAAATTTCTTTGCCGTCGAGGTCTAAAAGAGCTTGATATGATGTTAGAATCATATCTCGATAAATATTCAGATAATGCTTCTGAAGAAGAAGTAAATTTATTAATTGATTGGCTGCAAATGGATGATCACAGCTTATTATTGTTTATTATTGAAAATAATCATCAAGATTTAGCGCTTGAATTGAGTGACAAATTAAAGCAGTGCTGAGTAAAAAATAGGCTATATAACAAAAAAGCTGCATTATCACCTCTGACAATGCAGCTTTTTTTTAAAGAATTTCTTTAGATTAATGCTTTAAGATATCCAGAACTTCTTCTAATTCAACACGTAATTGATGAATTATCTGAACACTTCTGTTCACATCTTCTTTTGCATCTTCGCCAGATAGTTTTAATCTAGCACCACCAATCGTATATCCATGTTCATATAATAGACTTCTAATTTGGCGGATCATTATCACATCTTTACGTTGATAATATCGTCTATTACCACGTCTTTTAACTGGTTTTAGATTAGGAAATTCTTGTTCCCAGTAACGCAGTACATGCGGTTTTACAACACATAAGTCACTCACTTCACCAATAGTAAAATATCTTTTACCCGGAATTGGTGGGAGTTCATCGTTATTTGACGCTTCCAGCATAAGCCTCTACTCGTGTTTTAAGTTTTTGACCAGATTTAAATGTTACAACGCGTCTAGCAAGAATAGGAATTTCTTCACCGGTTTTAGGGTTACGTCCAGGACGTTCTCTTTTATCACGGATATCAAAGTTGCCAAAGCCAGATAGTTTTATACTATCACCATTTTCTAAAGAAATCTTTAGTTCTTCAAAAAAAGTTTCAACAAATTCTTTTGCTTCACGTTTATTAAGACCAAGCTCATCACAAAGTCTCTCAGCCATCATTGCTTTTGTTAATGCCATTTTTAGCCTCTTAACCTAACTAATTGTTTTACCATAATATCGCTAGTGCTTGTGAATGTAGCGAGGTTTTAAATAACACCATCTGCATTTACAATGACTAGTTATATTTAATCTCTAAGAGTTGCACCATGCTTAGACTCTAAAACTTTTAGAATATCATCAATAATTTTATCGACTTCTTCATCTACTAGAGTTTTAGTTGCATCTTGCAAGGTAATTCCTATCGCTAAACTCTTCTTATCGTCAGCAATAGCCTCACTGGTATAGGTGTCGAATAATAACACATCTATAACACAATTACTTCCACTATCTGTTATTGTTTTTATTAAATCGTCAGAAACACATGATTTATCAACAACAATTGCAATATCTCTACGAATTTCCGGATATTTTGATAAAGGCGTAAATTTAGGTAATTCAGCGCCTAAAATATCATCAACAGATAATTCAAAAAGATAAGTCGATTGTTTAACTTTTAATTGTTTTGCCAGTTCAGGATGTAAGGTGCCTATCCAGCCAATCGCCCGTTCTTCGCTTAAGGCGTCTTTTAAATAAATTCTAGCACTTTGTCCCGGATGTAGGCTAGGATGTTTTTCTGCTACAAAGTTAAACTGGCCTGATTTAGCACCAAGATTCAATAAGGCTTCGACATCTGATTTAACATCAAAAAAATCAACCGCTCTTTTATCTTCGCCCCATTGTTCAGCAAAAACAGAACCACAACAGATACCAGCTATTTTATTCTTTTGTTTAATATCGCCTTTGTCTTTAGAAGATGGTTCTCTTATAAAACAAACTCCTGTTTCAAATAATCTGATTCGTAATTGTTGTCTATTCTGGTTATGTAATAATGATTTTATTAATCCCTGCCAAAGTGACGTTCTCATTTGAGAGAGATCTTCAGAAATTGGATTATTTAAATCAATTCGTTCAGCACCGGCCAAAACCTCATCCGGTTGAATTTTTTGCTGTAGCTTTGGATCAACGAAACTATAGTTAATAACTTCCTGATAATCTCTGGACACTAAACATAAACTTAAATCGTGTTCATCAATAACTTCTTCCGGTCTTGCCTGCATATGAATTGGTGCATAAAGTTGACTAACGGGTAAATTATCATAACCGTATAAACGAGCTACTTCCTCAATTAAATCCACCTCAAACTGAATATCAAATCTAAAGGCCGGTGGCTTTACTAACCAGTTAGAACCATTTTTAGTAATGTTCATTTCCAGTGCTGAAAACATGGCTTCAACAACGTTATCTTCAATATCGACACCTAATAAATTTTTAACAGAGTCTGGTTTAAACGAAATAGCAAAATCATCTTTCATCTGAACAGGCATATGTTGCTGAGATTCTTTTTTAACACAAGGACCACAATCACCACCGGCAAAACTCATAATTAAATCTGTTGCTCGTTCTATAGCTCGTTGTTGTAATGCTGGCGAAACACCACGTTCAAATCGATGAGATGAATCAGTATGAAGACCAAGTTGTCTAGCCTTACCGGCAATAAGTTCCGGTGTAAAATAAGCACTTTCCAACACGATATTTTTAGTTTTATCGGTGACAGAACCTCTTAAGCCCCCCATAATACCGGCTAAGGCTAAGGGACCATGCTCATCAGCAATAATTAAGTTTTCATCACTTAAAATCATTTCCTGATTATCAAGTAAGGTAATTTTCTCACCTGAGCTTGCTAAACGAATAATGATTTTGCCTTTAATCTCATCTCTATCAAAAGCATGCATTGGCTGACCAATTTCAAGTAAAACATAATTGGTTATATCTACCATTAAACTAATTGAACGGATATCACTTCGTCTTAGTTTTTCTACCATCCAAAGCGGAGTTTTTGCTTCTGTATTAATCCCCTGAATAATCCGACTGGCATAAACAGGACAATACTCTGGAGCCTGTAAGTCAATGTCCATTTGGTCATTAAGTATTTGTTTAATTTCTGGCAATTGCCACTGCTTTAAGGAAGAATTAGTAATTACTGCTGTCTCTCTGGCAATTCCTTCTAAGCTTAAACAATCGCTGCGATTGGGTGTTATGCCTAATTCAATACAGTTATCATTTAACTGATAATAATCAACTAAAGTCATTCCCAATTGAGCATTTTCAGCCAACTCCATAATGCCATCAGAATCATCACTTAAACCTAGCTCTTTTGCAGAACAAAGCATGCCTTGAGACTCAACACCTCGAAGTTTAGATTTCTTTATTTTAAAGTTACCGGGTAATACCGCTTTAATCATTGCACAGGCAACTTTAATACCGGGCCTGGCATTTGGAGCACCACAAACAATTTGTAATGGCTCAGCAGAAAGTTCTCCGACATTAACCTGACAGACTTGTAATTTATCGGCATCAGGATGTTTTTCAGCTGTTAGTATTTCTCCAATAACAACACCTGTATGCTCAGGTGCGACTGGTTCAACGGCATCGACTTCCAGACCTGCCATAGTTAATTGATGGCATAGTTCTTCAGTCGATAAATCCGGGTTGACACTTTCTCTTAACCAGTTTTCACTAAATCTCATTTATTTATTTCCATACTTTTTCAGTAGTAACTTTTTAGTGGTAATGCTTGGAAATACAGCGAGGCTTTTAATATTTTAGCCGATTGAGTGTACAAGTAGTACATGATTGAGGTCAAAATATTAAATAACGAAGTCTGTATTATCAATGATTGCCACTAAAACTAAGCAAATTGCTTTAAAAATCTCATATCGTTTTCATAAAATAAGCGTAAATCATTAATGCCATATCTCAGCATGGCAAGACGTTCAACGCCCATGCCAAAAGCAAGACCTGTGTATTCATTGGCATCAATACCACTATGACGAAAAACTTCCGGGTGCACCATGCCACAACCTAATACTTCCAGCCAGCCAGTATGACTACATACACGACAGCCTTTGCCCTGACACATCACACATTCGATATCCGTTTCTGCAGATGGTTCGGTAAATGGGAAGTAGGATGGTCTGAATCTAACTTTTAAGTCTCGTTCAAAAAATAAACGTAAAAATTCATCCAATAGACCTTTTAAATCAGCAAAACTGACATTTTTATCAACCATCAGACCTTCTACCTGATGAAACATAGGCGTATGAGTTAAATCCGAGTCACAACGGTAAACGCGACCTGGTGCAATAATTCTAAGGGGTGGTTTTTCATTCTCCATGGTTCTCACTTGAACTGGTGAAGTATGTGTCCTTAATACCGTATGCGGATCAAAATAAAAAGTATCATGCATTGCGCGCGCAGGATGTGACTCTGGAATATTTAGCGCTTCAAAATTATGATAATCATCCTCGATTTCTGGGCCTGTTTTAACAGCAAAGCCCATATCTGCAAAGAGTTTTTCTATTCTTTGTAATGTACGGGTAACAGGATGTAAGCCAGCATTTTTTGAGCCTCTGCCAGGTAAACTAACATCAATAGTCTCAGAAGCTAATTTGGCATTTAATACTGCTGTTTGTAATTGCTCTTTCTTTTCCTGGATTTGCGATTGAATCGTTTGCTTAGCCTGATTAATCACCTGTCCCATCGCTGCTCTATCTTTGGGGTCAAGCTGACCAAGGGTCTTCATTTGAGCTGTGATTAAACCCTTTTTACCAAGGTAATCAATTCTTACTTGCTCAATTGCATCAATACTGGTTGATTGATTAATTTGTTCTGTGGCTTGTGAAACGAGCTGATCTAAATCTGACACTTCGGTTCTCTTTATGTGGAATGATTTTTATTTCTTGATTAGTACAGACAAAAATGGGAAAGATCGGTTTTCACAATCTTTCCCATTTTTTGTTTATAACTAACTAACTATGCCAGTGCAGTTTTAGCCTTTTCAACTAATGCAGCAAAAGCTTCTTTATTGTTAATCGCAAGTTCTGATAAAACTTTACGATCTACTTCAATTGAAGCCTTAGTTAAACCATCAATTAGACGGCTATAACTCATGCCTAGTTCTCTTGCACCCGCATTAATACGTGCAATCCATAATTGGCGGAATTGACGCTTACGCTGACGACGATCACGATAAGCATATTGTCCAGCTTTAGTTACCGCTTGTTTGGCAACACGGTAGACGTTTTTTCTACGCCCTGAATAACCTTTCGCTTGTTTAATTACTTTCTTATGTCTCGCTCTGGCTTGAACGCCACGTTTAACTCTAGCCATTTTCTTCTCCTAAATACTTTGTTATACAAGGCGTAACATACGCTTAATTGAAGGCACATCAGACTTATCCATACACTCTGGACGTCTTAAATGACGCTTACGCTTAGTTGTCTTTTTAGTTAGGATATGGCTGCGATTTGCATGTCCACGTTTAATGCGGCCTGACCCGCTAACTTTAAAACGTTTCTTTGCGCCACTATGTGTTTTTAGTTTTGACATTTTCTATTCCTCTGACTCTTTAATAAAATAAAGTATCACGCATTTTTTTAGAGTATTTAATCTACTCTATGTAATTACTAAAAGTAATTACAACTATTAACAACTCTTTGTACTTAAATCAGTAAACACGAGGAGCGTTCCTTTTTAAGTGGTTGCTACTTCTTACTCACTGGTGATAAAACCATGACCATTTGACGACCTTCCAATTTTGGCATTTGCTCAATATTGCTGATCTCTTCAAGATCTTTAGCGATGCGATTTAACACATCCATACCCAGTTCTCTATGAGCCATTTCCCGGCCACGAAAACGAATTGTAATTTTGGTTTTATCTCCATTACTTAGGAAACGAGTCAGGTTGCGTAATTTGACCTGATAATCGCCTTCCTCAGTTCCTGGTCGAAGCTTGATTTCTTTAACTTGAACCTGCTTCTGCTTTTTCTTTTCATTGGCCTTTTTCTTTTTTTCTTCAAAAAGAAACTTGCCATAGTCCATAATACGACAAACCGGCGGTTTTGCCGTAGGTGCAATCTCAACCAAATCCAGATTGGCTGCTAACGCTTTACTTTGCGCTTCCTCAATTGAAACAATTCCAAACTGCTCTTTTTCAGCTCCAAGTAACCTGACTTCAGGTGTTGTTATCTCTTCATTTATTCTTGTCGTCGACTTGTTACCTTGTCTAGACTGCGGTTGTATAGCGATGGTTGATTACTCCTTAATAGTTATTCGGTACTAATTAAACAGCGTATTATAACTAGTCATTTAATTAATGACTAGTAACTTATTGCAATTATTTAATTAAATTAATAAACTCTTCCAAATTCATAGTGCCTAAATCTTCACCTTCTCTGGTTCTGACAGAAATTTGATTGGCTTCCGCTTCTCTTGCACCAGCGACTAAAATATAAGGAATTTTATTTAAAGTATGTTCACGGACTTTAAAACCAATTTTTTCATTTCTTAAGTCTGCTTCAATTCTAACGCCCTTTTGCTGACAAACTTTAGTAACTTCTTGCACATAATCGGCCTGTTTATCAGAAATTCCAGAAACAATTGCCTGAATTGGTGATAACCAGACTGGTAATTTACCTGCATGTTCTTCAATTAAGATACCAATAAATCTTTCTAATGAGCCCAGGATAGCTCGATGGATCATTACCGGCACCTGTTTTTCACCATGTTCATCAATATATGATGCATCCAATCGGTTAGGCATGGAGAAATCCACTTGAGCAGTACCACATTGCCATACACGACCAAGACAATCTTTAAGAGAAAATTCAATTTTTGGTCCGTAGAATGCGCCTTCACCCGGCTGTAATTCCCACGCCATGCCTCTATCATCAAGCGCTGCCTGAAGAGCTGCTTCTGCCTTATCCCAGATTTCATCTGCACCAACACGCTGCTCTGGTCTGGTCGATAATTTAACCAGGACTTCTGTAAAACCAAAGTGCTCATAAACTTTATAGAGAAGATCTATAAATTCAGATATTTCACTTTGAATTTGCCCCTCTGTACAAAAGATATGAGCATCATCCTGAACAAAATTTCGAACACGCATTAAACCATGAAGCGTACCAGATGGTTCATTACGATGACAAGACCCAAACTCTGCCATTCTTAGCGGTAAATCACGATAGGATTTTAAACCTTTATTAAAAATTTGAATATGACAGGGGCAGTTCATTGGCTTAACTGCATAATCACGGTTTTCGGAGTTTGTGGTAAACATCATGTCACCAAACTTATCCCAATGACCTGATTTTTCCCATAAAGTTCTATCAACCACCTGTGGCGTATTTACTTCCTGATAACCATTAGCTTTAATGACGTTGCGAATATATTGTTCTACCTGCTGATAAATGGTCCAGCCTTTATCGTGCCAGAAAACCATGCCAGGTGCTTCTTCCTGCATATGAAAGAAATCCAGTTGCTTACCCAGTTTACGATGATCTCGCTTTTCTGCTTCTTCTAAACGATGAAGGTAGGCCTTTAAATCTTTCTTATTAGTCCATGCTGTACCATAAATACGCTGTAACATTTCATTATTTGAATCTCCACGCCAATAGGCACCAGCAAGTTTCATCAATTTAAAGGCTTTTAGTTTCCCCGTGTTTGGTACATGAGGGCCACGACATAAATCTATAAAATCACCCTGCTGGTATAAAGAAAGTTCTTCATTGGCTGGAATGGATTCAATTATCTGTGCTTTGTAGGCTTCGCCTTTATCTGAGAAAAACTTAACTGACTCATCTCTAGATTTTGTTGAACGGGTTAGAGGCAAATCTGCTTTTACCAACTCGGCCATTTTCTTTTCAATTTTTTCTAAATCTTCAGGCGTAAAACTCTCTTCATAGGCAAAATCATAGTAAAAGCCATCTTCAATCACAGGGCCAATGGTTACTTGTGCTTTTGGATATAAACTTTGTACCGCCTGAGCCATTAAATGAGCAGTCGAATGACGAATAATATCAAGACCGTCTGAGTCTCTTTCTGTGATAATCTGTAAATCAGCATCTTTTTCTATGACAAAGGAAGCATCCACCAGTTTACCGTCTATTTTTCCTGCTAATGTTGCTTTCGCTAAACCTGGACCAATATCAATAGCGACATCCATGACACTAATAGCTTGATCAAATTGTCGGCTCGAACCATCTGGTAGTCTTACTTCGGGCATAAAAAACCTATTTAGTATTTGTGTAATTAAAAAAGCGTGATTATACCTGACTCAATGAGCAGATCAAAGAGATAACAACATTGTTTGAACAAAGTATAGGGCCATTTAACAAACTATATAACTGAACAAGAAAAGG
>JADGAU010000096.1 GCA_015231865.1 Gammaproteobacteria bacterium
ACTGACAACTGACAACTGACAACTGACAACTGACAACTGACAACTGACAACTGACAACTGACAACTGACAACTGACAACTGACAACTGACAACTGACAACTTATGACTGAAGGAATATATCTGGGTTTTGATTTTAGTTATCGTAAAATTGGTGTGGCGTCCGGTCAGAGTTTAACTAAATCAGCAACGGCTTTAACGACAATTAAAGGCGTAGATGGTCAACCGGACTGGACGCAAATATCAACCATCATCGATCAATGGAATCCCAAAGCTTTAATAATTGGGCTGCCATTAGCGATGGATGGTGAGGAACAAAAAATGACTCAAGCTGCCAGAGAATTTGGCCAGGCTTTGTCAAACCGGTATCATTTGCCTATTTATTTTATGGATGAACGTTTATCTTCTCGTGAAGCCAGCCATCTTTTAGGGTATGATGGGCACACTTCACCGAGGCGCGTTAATCGCAAGGGTAAGAAAGTAAAGAAGCAGCACCGTCAAGGTGAAAATATTGATAGTAAGGCCGCAGAGTTAATTTTACAAAGTTGGTTAAATCAGCAGGCCTTTTTTAAGAGTTAGTAATATGCAAATTAAATATGAAGATCCTCAAGCAGTAGAAGAATTTATTCAATCAATGGCAGCGGATTTAAAAGAAAAAATATCGAAATTTGATATTGATTCAGTCATGATGTTGGGGATCCATACTGGTGGTTATTGGGTCGCAGAAAAACTACATCAGGAATTACAATTACCTTCAACATTAGGTAGTTTGAATATTTCATTTTATCGTGATGATTTTACCAATATGGGCCTTCATCCTGAAGTTAAACCCTCTGAAATTCCTCATGATATTGAAGACAAACATATTATTTTAGTGGATGATGTTTTGTATACTGGACGCACAGTTCGAGCAGCATTGAATGAAATTTTTGATTATGGCCGTCCGGCCAGTGTTATTTTTGCTGCATTAGTTGATAGGAATGAGCAGGAATTACCAATTTGTTCGGAAGTTACCGGTGTAACAATCAATTTATCAAAAGGTCAGCAAATTAAGCTTTCTGGACCAGAACCTTTGGTTTTGAAAAAAATAGCTGAGAAAGAATAAATTATGTTAAATAAAAATTTGCAGTTAAATGAAGCAGGTCAGTTAAAACATTTTTTATCTATTGAAGGCTTAAAACGCCAGCATCTTATCGACATTTTAGATACTGCAGAACCATTTTCTAATGTGTCTGAACAAGCGGTAAAAAATGTGCCGATTCTTCGCGGCAAAACAATTATTAATCTTTTTTTTGAAGCCAGTACACGTACACGGACAACATTTGAACTGGCAGCACAAAGACTATCAGCCGACGTTTTAAATATCAATATCAGTACATCAGCAACCAGCAAAGGCGAGAGCCTGATGGACATGCTGCATAATTTTGAATCCATGCATTGTGATATGTTTGTTGTCAGACATAATCAAAGTGGTGCTGCCCATTTTATCGCTGAACATGTATCACCACATGTGAGTGTTATAAATGCGGGTGATGGCTGTCATGAACATCCTTCTCAGGCGATGTTAGATATGTTTACGATTCGTCGACATAAACAAGATTTTGCCGATTTAAAGGTGGCGATTGTAGGTGATATTCTTCATTCGCGAGTAGCACGTTCGCAGATACATGCTTTGACTACTTTAGGTGTTAGTGAGGTAAGAGTCGTAGCGCCTGAAACTCTGCTGCCAAATGATATAAGCTCGTTTGGGGTTCATGTTTTTCATAATATGAGAGAGGCTCTCGATGGTGTTGATGTGGTTATTATGTTACGCCTGCAAAAAGAAAGAATGCAGGGGGCTTTATTGCCCAGTGAAGGTGAATATTATTATCAATATGGTTTGACGCCGAAAAAATTAGCCTGTGCAAAAAAAGATGCAATTGTCATGCATCCTGGCCCGATTAATCGAGGTGTTGAAATTGCTTCTGAAGTTGCTGATGGTCCTCAGTCTGTTATTTTAGAACAGGTTAGTAATGGTATTGCTGTTAGAATGGCTGTTATGGCGATGGTTTTAGGGCGTTCATCCAAGTTTAACAAGGCTAGTTAAGATGAATAATACAAACGCTTATCTAATTAAAAATGGCCAGGTTATCGATCCATCAACTGGCACTAATCAAGTCATGGATGTCTTGATTGAAGGCGGCAAAGTAATCCAACTAGCTGAAAATATTTCTAACAATGCCGATGTCCCAATAATTGATGCCAGTAATATGATAGTTTGCCCAGGTTTAGTTGACTTATGTCATCATCTAAGAGAACCTGGTAAAAAACACAAAGGCACCATTGCCAGTGAAACCTATGCGGCTGTTAGTGGTGGAGTAACAACCATTTGTTGTCCGCCGGACACATCCCCTATTATTGATAATAAAGCAGTGATTAAACTTATTCGTGTTGCAGAGCAGGAAAAAAGTTATATCAATATCCATCTAATGGGTGCTTTGACGAAGGGGCTTGAAGGTAAAGAGCTCAGTCAAATGAATACCCTAATGAACTCTGGTTGTGTTGGTGTGACCAATTTATTGGAACCAATTACTGATACCCTTGTGATGCGAAGGGCCATGGAATATGCTTTAACTCAGGGTATTACTGTTCATCTTTATCCTCAGGATTATTGGTTAAGTCGCAATGGCTGTGCTCATGATGGTGCTGTCAGTGCAAGGTTAGGTTTATCTGGGATCCCTGAAAGTGCTGAAACAATTGCTCTCTTAAGAGATTTAGAATTGGTTGAACTAACAGGTGTTAAAGCACATTTTAGCCATATTTCCAGTGCTAAAGGCATAGATATTATTCGTCAGGCAAAGCAAAGGGGGCTAGATATAACAGCAGATGTTACAATTAATCATCTACATTTAACAGAAATGGACATCGGCTTTTTTCAAAGTGATTGCCATTGTATTCCCCCTTTTAGAACACAAAGAGATAAGGATGCGTTAATCGCCGGTATTCAGGATGATACTATTGATGTCATCGTTTCTGATCATCAGTCACATGATGCCGATGCTAAACTGGCACCATTTCCAGAAACTGAACCGGGTTTATCCAGCACAGAAACTTATCTGGCCTTAGCATGCAAATTGACAGAAATAACCACAATTTCCATAGATAAAATACTTTCTAAGTTAACTTGTGAGCCTGCTAAAATTCTTGGACTAAAAGCAGGGACTCTGGCTAAGGATTCAAATGCGGATATCTGTATTTTTGATCTAAACTCGCCATGGTCTGTAGATAAGAAGCAGTTGCTAAGTGTTGGTAAAAATACGCCTTTTCATGGTTGGGAGCTTTCAACAAAAGTTAAATATACTTTTGTTGATGGTCGTTGTGTTTATCAACAAGCTAAATAAAAAACTTTATCGTCATCAAAGTATGATGACGATATAAAGGAAGAGTTTGGTTTTATATTTATAGATCTATTAACTTCGTTAAATACCACCAACTAACTCAGCATGGACACCTTGTTGAATGACCTGGTTCAAGACTTCGGTTGTATTTAGTTGTTGTGGTTCATAGTCGACTAACATCAGGTGATGTCGCTTATCATTGATGTGTGCTGCGACGATGCCACGTGACTGGGATACGGCTTGTTCTATTTGCTCACGATTGACCTGATCAAGCTCTTCATCAATGTGAAGAACAATTTTTACGGTATCTCCCTGCATTATTGTATCTCCTATCTGATTAATTAAATTGACATAAGTTTTGTCAATATTCAGTTTAGAATAGATTTAAATAAAATCAAGGAAATAAAGTAATAATTTTTATAAAAGTAAATTAACGAATATATGAAGAGAGGAGGAAAGATAAACAGGCAATATAAAATTGCCTGTTTGGATAGTGTTTAGTTAATAGCTTAATTAAACTAATGCATTTTGAAAAATAGCTTTGTGTACATCACCCATACTAATAATTCCAACAAGCTTTTTACCATCAGTAACAGGAATACGTCTTATTTTTTTTAGCCACATCATTGATGCAGCTCTTAAAATTGGCATTTCCTGAGTTACGGAAGCAACTGCACGAGTCATAATTTCTCCAACTTTTTTGTGCAATACATCACTATAGTCACTTTCCATTTTTTCAAAATCAACTTGACCACCAGCATCCATAACACCTTGCATATCTGGAAACATGCTACTTAATACATCTTTCTCAGAAACAACACCAATAATCTCATTATCTTCATTGACGACAGGCAGACCGCTAATCTTATTGAAACACATAATTGTGGCAATCTCTTTGATTGAATCAGTTTCAGAACATGTTTTAACTGTTGTACACATTGCGTCTTTTACTAGCATATACTTTACCTTAGTTATTCCACAAAAAATCATTATAATCTAATGACATTAATAAACAAAGGATATATTACTGATAACATATTTTCAAATAAAGCCAATCATTTTTTGTTAAACAATTGACAATTTAGAAAAAAAAATTATAATACCGGTTCATTTTTGCCCACCTCATGGCTATGTAGCTCAGTTGGTTAGAGCACAGCATTCATAATGCTGGGGTCACTGGTTCAAGTCCAGTCATAGCTACCATATATTTCAATCACTTATACTTCTGTAAAAAATTAAGATTCTTATTTGTACTTCTTGGGGCGATCCTAGGGCGATCTTTTGCAAGTATTAGGATGTTACTGTTTAGTATATATTGATAACCATGACCTTTCTTCATACTTCAGAACATATTAATAACATACCCACGTTATTAACATTAGCTCACAGTTATCAACAGAAATAGAACCATCAATAATAGATTCCTTAAATGCTGTTTTAAGATTCTCAATTAATCAATACAAGCGTTATAATAATTTAGTAGTAACAATACCATGCTGTAATAAAAGTCGCTTAGAACGCTAAAATTAGATCAGAGTCAGCTATTTTAGAATATAATGGTACTCACTGTAGTGCTGACATTCAAAATTGATAATATTATGATGCCTGATTGTCTGGTGTTGACTCATTTCTGCCAGTTAGAAAAGTCTAATATAGATGTGGAATTTCTACATTGCAGCCATTAGTATCTGAACTGTCAGTAAATTTAACGGTATTAATTTTATTGTATTACCTAGTTTCAACAATTGATTAACATAAGTCTATTGAAAAAATTTAGTGTGGTTTGATAACACATAATTTACAGACATTAGTAACTTAAAATTAAAAGTAGTTTATGATGCTTTTTTAATAAATAATAATTGAATTTTTAACTTCTTTAATCTAAGGTTTACTTATCAAAGCTCAATTAATTATAACTTCATTCCATACCTTACCTATTAATAATGCCACATAATTCACTTGAAATTTCTATTATACTCGCTTCTTGTCGTCTTGAACTAGATAATAGTCTTGACTCTATATTTAAAAAAAATTCAAATAATATTAACTGGGAAATACTGATACAAACAGGCTATGAGCATGGAGTAAATAGTTTACTATGTAACAGTTTACTGAAAGTTAAAACTGAGTATATTCCTGAGCAAATTTACCATGCTTCAATAGCTCATCTAAAACAGCAACAAGAAACAAATCAGCAATTGTCAGATCAGTTAGTTTATATTTTAAACGTTCTAAAAGATAAGAATATTGATACTATTTCATTTAAAGGTCCAACTCTGGCTATTTCTGCATATAAGCAACTTAAATTTCGCTCTTTTAGAGACCTTGATTTTTTGATTCATGAATCTGATATTCAGCAGTGTTTAGATACGTTACGGGAACTGGGTTATGTACATAATTGGGATTTAACTCCTAGACAATGGCAGGAATTTATTAATTATGCAGGAGAAGATATTCTCTTTGGAGAGGGAGTGCCGATTGAACCTCACTGGGCTTTTGCACCGAGCACTTTGGCTTTGAATATCGATTACGAGGGAATATGGAAGCGAGCTATACATATAGAATTTAATGGTCAATCATTACGGAGCTTATCAACAGAGGACAATTTGATTATTTTATGTGTTCATGGATGTAAAGAAGAATGGACTAAACTTAAGTGGGTTGTCGATGTCTCTGAATTTATAAGGAGCCATCCCGAAATGGATTGGGAACTGATTTTTAGGTTGACGACTTCTCAAGGGTTAGCACGTATTGTAAATATTGGACTTGCCTTGTCTCATAAGCTTGTACAGGCACCTATACCAAACATTGCTTTAGAATGGATGAGTAAAGATAAGTTTGCAGCAAAGTGGACCGAGCAGTTGGCCGACAACTTTTTTATCACAAATAATACTGATTTAGATATTTGGAAGCCAGGCAAATTTCACTGGTCTATGCGTGAAAGACTTATTGATAGACTGCGTTATTTCTTTCAAACTATATCACAGCCACGGGTACAATATTTTGCTGATATAAAACTCCCTGACAAACTCTTTTTTCTATATTGGCCATATAAATTACTTCATGACTTTATCGTTTTACCTGTTTGGATATTCATCAAGAAATTTCGTTAGGATAAATCAAGTAAATGAAGCCAACAAACAACACCTATCTTTTTTTCCTTGAAAATGAGGGGGTACTATTTCATGAGGGATCACAAAAAATATTCCATCTAAATACCATGGCTACCTTTGTCTGGTGCATGCTTGAAGATGACATCAACGAAACTGCGATTAGAAAAAAGCTACAATTAACATATAAACTATCTAAACAACAAACTGAGGACTATTACCAGAAAACCAAACAGCTGTTTCAATCACTTGGTGTCATCCAGGGATATGAAGGCACATCAACGAGTCAAATCGAAGACAATAGAATTATTGAAGCACCTGGTTACAATGAAAATATCTTTGTCACACAATCTCATTACCGTTTATTAAGTTCACGTGTTTGTATGCGCTTTTCCAGTTTCGCTCAAAAAGTTCTGGTAGACCCAGTTTTGCAGCATTTACTTGATGACGATGATATCGAAATCACTGCTACAATAGATATTGTTGAAAGTGATGGTCTCATTCAATTATACAGAGATGAAATACAGCTAATGCATTGTGAGAAACTCATTGAACTTGCACCAAAAGCAAAAAGTTTATTGTGGCAAACCGTACTAATTGAACATGATTTTTTTCTTGATATTCATGCTGGTGTTGTTGGAGATGGTCATCAATGCTTTATCTTTCCAGCTGCCCCAGGTAGTGGCAAATCCACATTAACTGCTGCATTAGTCTTTCATGGGTTTGAATATTTTTCAGATGAAATTGCTTTGCTGCATGAAACTAATTTATGGGTTGAAGCAGTGCCATTAGCAACGTGTATAAAAGATACTGGTACAAAAGTCATGTCTCAATTTTATCCTCAACTTAATGATATAACTTTACACCAAAGAGGAGATGGAAAGCGCGTGCGATATATTCCCCCACCAGATGAAGCAAGACCACCAGCAGGTACTATAAGGCCTGTTGGCGCAATTATTTTTCCACAATATGATGCCGAGAAAAAAACAGAATTGGTCGCAATAAATAAATTACAAACCTTTGAGTTAATTATGCAGGAATGTCTCATGGTTGATTCTCATTTAGATAAAGATAAAGTAATTAACCTGTTAGATTGGATTAATAGAACACCTTGTTACAGCTTAACTACAACTGATCTTTCTAAAGCGGTTAAATTGATAGAGGATTTATCTAAAAAATTACATATGCATTAATTGTCAGTTTTTTTTACATGACTTGAGTTTTTGAGGAAGAGAATATACATAAAAATATTTATGTTATTGTTTATCATATAAAATAAATTAATGGCAGATATTTTGCTTGTAGTATTATTACAATGCTTATTTATTAGTACTGTCGATGATTAAAAACTAAAAAGTGTATTTAATAAAGGGGAAAGTTATGGAAAAAGAAAACAACAAAAGTAATGTAGATGATTCACGTCGTAAGTTTTTAGAAACAGCTGGAAAGGCTGCTGCCGTAGCTCCTGCTGCTGCACTGTTATTGTCCGCTAAGTCACACGCCGCAATAGATCCTTATTCCATTCAAGAAGAACAGCAACAGCCATGATAAGAATAACTGCATCTCACTAACTAATTCTACTTCTCACATTGTAGTTTGGATAGATTACAGCGTAATCCATTATTTGTTGGACTTTATATATCTTAAGGTATCAAAGCTTTATGATGGTGAACGCTTCGCAATCCACTCTACAAGAAAGCATCTTAAAGACTAACTGATTTTCTGAGGTAGCCCATCACTTCTTCCTCCCTTTACTTATTCAAAAATGGTAACCGTGTCATTAGTTAAAATAGCTCCTTTATATTTAAACTAATTATTTTTGTTTTCTAAAATAAGCAAAACTTTGTAATACTACAAACATCTATTATTAATATCTCCACATTAGCTTAAATCTGCTTTAGTAAGAGAACGTCTGCTCACCAATAATTTATTAAATTTAAAATTACCTTCGAACGTCCGCATGTGGCCTATTGCGTCCTGATGGAAAGCTCTAATAACTGAAAGTGTGATTGACTCCTTGGTCGCTATTGAGACGATTCATATTTAAATCTGAAAATCTTTTTCTCAAATTATTTCTATTTCTTACATCAAAGGTCGAGATCGGCAAACAAGAGTCATTGCCTTACTTAAAACTTCACATACAATCATGTATTGCACTTTATACTTTTGAACTGTTGAAAGTTTGATAGAGATCCTAAATATGAAAATATTATTTTCCAGGTAACGTTGATTAAAGTTACATTATTTTGATATCAAGTAAGTAGTATGGTTTAATGTTATCCCAAGTTCACATTCATTAACAGACAGGAATTACTTTATGTACAAAATAAACTTATTTTTAATATTAACCTATATGGTTTTAATTACAGGGTGTGCAACTAATAAAGGTGTTGTAGGGTTAAATCAAGTTAGTGATATCCCTCAGTCCATTATCATTTTAAAAGATATACCTACAAGAGAAAGCGTAATACCAGTCTTTAAAGAATGGTTTAAAGATAATGGATATAATTCAAGAATTGTTGAAACTCTTGATGAAACCAATCCTGACGACTATGTTTTTTCTTATAGAGCGAACTGGGGATGGGATCTGGCTCTTTACATGAGAAATGTTGAAATGAAATTGCGTAGAAAAGGGGTGACTCTTGGCTCTGTGAATTTTGATGCTTTACAATATGGAGGTTTTGGCAAGTTTGGTAGTGGCAAAGAAAGATTAAAAATACTATTAGATGTACTATTTGGAAAAATTTCTAGAGAACAAGCGAACAACCTGTTAGGAAAATCCAGCGATGAAATGAAATCGGCTAACAATCTAAATAAAACCATCCCTATAAAATTTAATACTAGTCAAACTGATAAACATACTCAACCAGTAAAAACATCTGTAATATCAAAATCCCCACTTACAACAAATGATATTAACTCGGACACCATTTCTGAGTCCTCAAAAGCACCAGCAATGAATTTAGATGAAAATATAAAAACTAAAAAACTGATTGAGCTAAAAAAATGGTTTGACAGTAATTTAATTAGCGAACAAGAATATAATACTGAAAAACAAAAATTATTAAATGAGAATCGTGAATAAGCTGTTGAAGGGAATGAAAAATATGAAAGTAGGAAAAATTTATACTTTTGGAATAGTTGGTCTTCTGTGTTTGATTATACTTAATACTCCTGCTATAGCTGTAAACAAAGGAGATACCCTTTATACTGCATACAATCTGTGGCTCCTTAAACCAAATAATAAATTATTTCTCAATTATAAATATCGAGTACCATTTATACCTGTGGGAACACCTGTTGTTATAACTGAAGTAGATAACAATGATACTTCCCCAACAGATATCTTTAATCAGGAAGAAAATGGAGATCCAACAGTTACTTTTAAAGAAATTGACACTGGGAGAAGCCATACTTTCTTTTTTCGTCCTAGGTTTCATCCAGGAACAAGTTTTACTAATATGCTTGCATATACTTTTTCAGGTAAAGATTTTGATTCATTAACTAAAAATTTAAAACCATTTGAAATTAATGCAATTCGTGAAGGAACTGTTGTTCCAGGAATGTCTAAGGATGCAGTTTTGATCAGTTATGGTTATCCGCCTGAGCATCAAACACCAACTCTAAAATCAAATTCCTGGAAGTACTGGGCAAGTAGGACTGGACGGTATTCGGTAGAATTTAATCATAGTAACAAGGTGGTAAGTAATGGACACCCTTTCCATGATAAATCCATACCTCAGCAATTTCAGGATATTTCGTACATAAAGACAACAACAAATATATCCAATAGTAAATCAGAGTTTAACGGTTTATATGAAAAGTTAAAACTTCTAAAGGAAATGCATGATGATGGACTTATTGATGACTTAAATTATCAACAGAAAAAAAAGAATCTATTGAAAACATTATGATATGACTCTAATCAGCAACTTTGCGTCAATCAGGGAAATAGTAAAAACTCGCTATAATTTTGAAACAAAGGGAGAGAGCGGTCGTTCACTTTATTGAATATATTGCTACAATGCCGAAAATAACAATGATTAATTTACTATTGCATCTCTAACAGTTTGGTAGGCGAACTAGTGGATTATGCTATGGTGTCTAATAAGGATATTAATTAATTTTAATATTTAATATAAAATCTGACATTAATCTGACAATTGACACTTATACTTTTGATTAGTTTACCGAGTCTAAAAAAGAGCAATCTAAGCTTCAAAAAAAACTAAAGTTACTGAAGATAATTCACTTAAAGTGGATAAGAATGTTTTTTGAAATGAGTTAAATCTAATTTATTGCTATAGACTTATTATTATGCTCTACATTGGTGATCGGATAAGGATTTTCTAATATACATTATCCCATCCATCCGAGTTGTCCATGTTCTGTTCTCTGTAACAAAGAGAGCCGTTTTTTATTCGGATCAATAACTTCCGCTTCTATCATTGTCAAAAATTGTTTTTGTAAATATCGAGCAATATTAACAGGTGCTGTCATTATTAACAGCAATAGTTCTGCACTTTCATAAAATAATGCTGCCCACCGCTCTAAACGAATACGATGAGCCATACCTCGAAGTGATTGTGTAATTGCTTGCAGCAGGCTTTTACTTAATACACAGGTAATAAAGGCAGCATATAATAAACTTTCAACAACGGCCTGACGCTGGCTGGGCATTTTCTCCATGCGATAACTGCCTTTTAATTCCCGGTAAAACAACTCGATAGACCAACGGAATGTATATATCGTGGCAATATCTTCTGTTGTAAATTCTTCAAAGGGTAAGTTAGTCACATAAGTGTGATATTCGCCCGTACCTTCATGACGAATAGCAATCACTCTAAAATTTGCAACCGTGTTTTTATTCACTCTAAACTGAGCGATGAAATCCAGTCGAGTCTGTGTCGCTACGGACAAAATTTCCTGTAATGTTTTGCACACCCATTCATCGGGTGTTGCCATGCCATTAGCTGAAATAATCACCGGTTTTGCATTACTCTTTAATCGGGAAACAAAATAACCCCCATGACGATGTATTTTGACGAAATTACTAAAGACGTAATACCCCAAATCAAACAGAGCTAACTTACCTTTAATCCAATCATCAATAACAAAAGCTTTGCCATCATTTTTTGTTCCTTCAGTCACTTTCAAGGTACTCTTACCTTTGCCGGTAACACTTAAAACCACATGAGCTTTTAATGCCGCTTTAGAATGATTTTTACGACAACCGGGATAAACATTTTCCAAAAAGTCATGTAATCGAACAACCGTTGAGTCAGTTACCAAAATATCTTTAAACTGAGATAAACGGCCTTTTAATTCTGAGGTAATTCCCTGCATATTATCCAGAGCATGGACGCAGGCTTTTCTCATAAACTCAGCCATTTCATCAGTAAACCTATCTTGAAAGCTACTGGAAACCAAAGAAAAACCAGCTGTCTTTTGAAAAACTCGGCGTAACCCACTCAATGTTCGATTACTGCCAGTTGAAAAGCCTAAAATCAAAGACCAAAACAGTTCTGTCATTTTAATTTTATTTTGCCTTTTTATCGCTTGTGTACTTTTAGCGGTTTGATTAATCCAGTTCGATGGAAATAACTGGTTAAACATCGTTTTTATATTTATACTTTGCAATTGAGACATGGAAGATTTCCTTACTTTAGTAATGAATTTGAGCACTTCCATGATCTCATTTCTTTTAATATTCAGCAAGTTATTACTCTTAACCGGTCACTAATGCTTGTGGTACAGTTACTTTTGCTTTTGATTAGCATTCTGAGAATATGAGGTTATTTCATATTTTATTGAGTGATAACTTTATTTGATAATCCATCTAATCCACTGTACTTAATAACGTTCTATGGACTATAAATCGCATGGTAAAAATATTTTTTTTGCTTTTATTTTCAAATGTTTCATTTGGAGCTTCTTTCATAACATTAGATATTAGCGATTCAATTAATAATTCCAAAAATATTATCACCGGTTTTGTAACAGATAAAAATATCAAGTGGAATGCTAAAGGCAATTTGATAATTACAGAGTATAATTTTCAAATTGAACAGCAATTGCTAGGGAGAATTAATGATTCAACTATAGTTATACCAATGCCAGGAGGGACTATTGGTGAC
>JADGAU010000097.1 GCA_015231865.1 Gammaproteobacteria bacterium
CTTCAAGCTTATTAAAGTTTGGATGAAATGATGTTTTATGGTAAACAGGCGTAAAGATATTAACTACTAATGGTTTATGTATATCATCATCAAGATGAAATGCGTGACTAGTGACTTGCTGTTTCGTTTCTTCTGCTCTATGCATAGTTTTATAGAGGTTTTTATTATCAGCAATATTTTTTCCAAATGCAGATTTATTTTCTAGTTCGGGTACGACAAATATTTTTGGATAGATATATTCATCTAAAGAATTGTCTTTAAATTTTTCTGTCTCATCGAAAGGTGAGAAATACTCAAATGCTTTTTCATATACAGGCGCTGACCATTCCTCTGTATTATATCGTGAAACTTTGGGTATCCAGGCTATACTATTGATTGCCAGGTTTGTTTCTAACAATGGCTGAGTCAGGAGTTTAAACTCGTCACTTGAAATTTTGGTCCGTCCCTCAAAAAAATGAGATAAATTTCTCATGAAAGACTGACTTTCATTCAAGGCTCGATTAAACGAAATAAAACGCTGTTCGGATAATTCTTCAAATTTTAATTTATCATCTAAATTATGCTTAATAATTAGATACTTATTTAAAATTATTGAAAATCCAAACCCAAAAGACAAAATAGCAATTATCAGGCTATATTTTTTTAACATTTATGTGGTTTTTTATTTAAAGATTTTAATCATTGTCTACTAAGACTGTATTTAGGTCAAGACAAACTCAATACAAATATGACTATGCTAAACAAAAATATACCAAATAAACAATACTATACGAAATTTTTTTGTGAGGAAAATATATGGCATCTATGCAATGATATCCTCAAACAAAAGTTGTTTAAACAGGTTGAAGTTGTTTTTTTAAGTAATGTTAATCAACAAATCGCTGTTTTTCATCAAAAATCTGCACCCGAAAATCAGGCCATTGTCTGGGATTACCATGTCATTTTAAAAACACATTACCAGAGCAAAAGTTTAATTTTTGATTTTGATAGTCGATTACCTTTTCCCTGTCTAAGCGATGATTATATTATCTATAGTCTGCCTAAACATATTCCGGCTGCTTACCAGGCACAATTTAGACTTATAGCGGCTGATATTTTTCTAAAAGAATTTTATTCTGATAGAAGCCATATGGCAGGAATAATTGACCACGATAAATTTCCATCTTATCCTGCCATTCTTTCCAACAAAGAAAACAAACTGAGATTAAAAGAACTGATAGACTTTTCTCTGGATTTAAGGGGCACTGTCATCAAAAAGACTATCGAATGATAACTTAGCTCTTAGCACTTTTATAAGGAAGGTGCTGATGCAGATTGTCCATATAATTCTTTACAGCTGATTTCTCATGTTCAGTAAATTGTAGAATTGCCTGCTGGAAATAGGGTGCACTAAGCCAATGACTTGAACGTGTTAAAGTAGGAACAAAGCCTCTGGCAATTTTATGCTCACCCTGTGCGCCTGGTTCAAATTTTTTAAGACCATGCTCAATACAATAATCAATTCCCTGGTAATAACAAGCTTCAAAATGAAGATACTCAACTTCAGTATCACACCCCCAGAACCTTCCATATAGGTTCGTGTCACTTCGATACATTAAAGCACCGGCAATACATTTATCACCCTTATCTGCCAATACCAATACAATTTGCTCAGGTAAATCTCGTGCAACCTGTTTAAAAAAGTTCTCATTTAAGGTTGCCATACCCCATTTATCTTCAAATGTTTTTAAATAAAATCGAGTAAAATCTTGCCAATCTTTATCTGTTGCTGTAGAACCATTAAGTATTCTAAAAGTCACACCAGCCTGTTTAACACGTTCTCGTTCCTTACGAATATTTTTTCGTTTTCTGGAAGATAACTTTGATAAGAAATCATCAAAGGATTGATACTTATCATTAAACCAATGAAATTGACAGTCATGCCGTGATAACAGACCTTGTTCCTGAAACCAGTCTTGCTCAACATCTGAAGAAAATAGACAATGAAAACTACTATATTGATATTTTTGTGCTATTTCCTGAATCGTATTTAACAAAGATGGAAACAACTCACCTTCTCTACCCGGAGCACAAAGAAAACGCTGTCCCTGAATTGGGTTGAAGGGAATACAGGAAACTAATTTTGGAAAATACGCTAAACCATTCCTTTGATAAGCCTCGCTCCAGGCATGATCAAAAACAAATTCGCCATAGGTATTATGTTTTTCATATAAGAGACAAGCTGCAATTAACTCATTATTTTCAAAGATGGCAATATGTCTTGGAATCCACCCAAACTTTGCATCGGCACAAGCATTGACTTCAAGTGCATTTAAAAATTCATAACGAACAAAGGGATTATTCTCAATTAATAAGGCGTTCCATTGCTGACAATTAACTTCTGAAAATGAAGATAATATTTTTATTTCCATAGAGAAGAAACAGCAATTCCTTGTGCTCCAACGGCCAAAGCATCATCCAGATCTTCTAACTTCATCCCACCAAATGCATAAACAGGACAAGAAATCTGTTCTTTGACTTCACGAAGTCCTTCCCAGCCTAAAGGATCTAAATTCGGATGAGAAATAGTTTCTTTGATTGGCGACAGCAAAATAATATCGGCATTCAGACTTTGCGCTTTTTGCATTGATTTAATATCATGACAGGAAACTGATAGAATTTTATCATCACTTATTGGCCTTTCTTCAAGCTCTTTTATAGCGGCACTTTTTAAATGTAAACCATGAGCTCCCGTTTGTTCAAAAAGCTCAACAGAGCAGGCAAGCAACAATATTGCTTTAAATTCGGCACAGATTTTAACGGCAACTTCAGCCGCTTGTTTATAATCTTCATCAGTTTGAGATTGTAAGCGTTTTAACTGTATTAATGGATGTTTATTTTCTAAAATTCGTCTTAATTTAATTTCTAAATCATCATGGTCACTAAATTTGCCACTAACGACATAACATGAAGGTAAATTTAAATCTTTCATTAATTATTTCCTATTAAAGTTAATACCCGATTATCGAACTTAATTCCATCCCAACCTGTGCGTATAAAATTACGTATGTTTTGATGATCATCAGCATCCGGATGAGCAAGTACATCTTCACGATAATAATGCCCAAAACAAGAAAGTGTTTGTTGCTCATTCAGGCCATGTAATTTTGCAAATGCAAATAACTTACACGATCCATTATTTTCACCGGCTTCATTTATCGTATCACCATTAGTAAATTTTGTCGGCTTAAACTCATAATTATCATCAATAATAGCCATTGTTTGTTCAAATTCAACTTTTTCAGTTAACGTCGTTAATTTATCCAGAAAAGTGTCGATGTCATTCATGTTATATCCTATATTGGTGATTTTAATGATAATGAGTATATACTAATCCTATATAAGTCAAATATTAAAGGAAATATACATGTTAAAACAACAAATAATTGATGAAATGAAAGTGCTGCCGAACATTATTCCTGAATATGAGATAACCAGACGCATAGAATTTATTCAAAACACCCTTAAACAATCTGATCTAAAGTCACTAGTTTTAGGTATTAGCGGTGGTGTTGACTCATCAACCTGTGGTCGATTAGCACAATTAGCAATTGAAGGGTTAAAGCAAACTGATAGTGACTATGCTTTTTATGCAGTCAGATTACCTTATCAAACTCAACAGGATGAAGCAGATGCTCAACTGGCATTGGATTTCATTCAGCCTGATAACAGAGTTAGTATTAATATTGCCGATGCTACCGAAGCAATGCACGCAGATGTGATTAAAGCTATAAATACTAATTTAATATCAAAAGAAAAAATTGATTTTGTTAAAGGTAATGTTAAAGCCAGACAGAGAATGATTGCTCAATATGAACTTGCTGGTCTGGTCAATGGCCTGGTTATCGGTACCGATCATTCTGCCGAAAATGTCACTGGATTTTATACAAAATATGGTGACGGTGCTTGTGATTTAGCTCCTCTATTTGGACTTAACAAACGTCAGGTAAGACAAATTTCCCAAACACTTGGTGCTCCTGAACAACTCATTAATAAAGCACCAACGGCCGATTTAGAGAGCTTATCTCCTGGATTGCCTGATGAGCAAGCTCTGGGGCTTAGCTACAATGAAATTGATGACTTCCTGGAAGGTCGCGAAGTTTCTGCTCAGGTCGAAGAAAAAATCTGTAAGATTTATCTGCAAACGCAACATAAGCGCCTGCCGATTCCAACGATTTATGAATAATACCATGTGCTCCTTCCCCCCGGCGGGGGAAGGCTGGGATGGGGGGGAATAGTTCATATTATACAAAACTTAAATATTTTACCCCCCCTCCTAACCTCCCCCCTTAATGGGTGGAGGGACTGTATTATGCAATAAATAAGTCTTTTCTATCATCTGTACACCTATTGATGAAGCGCTTTTTGCCTTCGTAGGCACTACTTTTGGTTGTTTTTCACCTGTATTTGTGGTTGATAGTTTTTGGATCTTAAAGTGATCCTGGTATAAGAAATAAACTTCTTCTTCGGTAACAGAAAATGGTGGTCCCTGTTTAAGTTCCTGATCATATTCAAGCGTCACTAACAACATTCTGACTGAGTCAGGTAATGTCGAAATTAGCTTTTGTGCATAGGCTTTTCTCATTTCTTGCGGCAAGGCAACCAAGGCGGCACGATCATAACAAACATTGACGGTTGATAATTGTTCAGAATTTAAACTAAAAAAGTCACCTTCATAAATATTAATATCATTTGATTGATGTAGTTTTAATTCAGAAAAAGCCACATCATTTGATTCAAAATGCAATTCACTCTCATGAAAAAAATCTTGAACTGCAATTGGGCTTAATTCACAACCAATCACTGAACAATTTTTTTCAACAAAAAAATGTATATCCTTAGTCTTGCCGCTAAGAGGAATAAAGACATTATCTCCGGCCTGTAAATTCAGTTCAGAATAGTGCTCAATCAAGCGCTCATTATACTCTGACAGGTGAAAACCAATCTGTTTTTCATGCCATCGTTTATGCCAAAAATCAGGTTCCATAACTATCCTTTTTAAGTCTTAAAATCTAAGTTATACATTATAAACAAAATAAAATCTGCTTGACATTAAATTAAAGACAAATTAATGTCGGCAGTTTAAGAATCAATATTATTAACTCCGTTGTCGTATTTTTATACTACCGATAGCCCAATTATCCTATTAAATTATTTGCCTGAATATGAGTAAAACTTTAGTTATCGTCGAATCGCCCGCAAAAGCAAAAACCATCAATAAATATTTGGGTAGCGAATATATTGTCAAATCCAGTGTTGGCCATGTTAGAGACTTGCCGACTAGCGGCTCCGGCAATAAATCAACGACAACACCCAAAGAGCGTGCAAAATTAGCTGCAGAATCTAGAAAGTTGCCTCCCGAAGAACGAGAGCAGAGAAAAGCCCAGCGTCAATGGAGTTCCCTGGTAGAGCGTATGGGTATTGATCCTGAAAATGGTTGGAATCCTCAATATGAAACCATGCCGGGAAAAGAAAAAGTTATAAATGAACTTAAAAGACTAGCAAAAACTTCTGACCACGTTTATCTGGCAACTGATTTGGATAGAGAAGGAGAAGCAATTGCCTGGCACTTACGGGAAATTATAAAAAGCAAAGGCACCGACTTTAAACGTGTTGTTTTTAATGAAATCACCAAAAATGCCATTCAGGAAGCCTTTAGCCACCCCGGCGAGTTGAATATGAACCAGGTAAATGCGCAGCAAACACGCCGTTTTCTCGATCGTGTTGTGGGTTATATGGTCTCCCCTTTATTATGGAAGAAAATAGCTAGAGGCCTGTCTGCCGGACGTGTTCAATCTGTTGCAGTAAAAATTGTTGTCGAGCGTGAAAAAGAAATTAAAGCCTTCAACCCGGATGAATTCTGGGATGTTTTTGCGCAATTAAAAACACCGAATCAGGATAAATTACCTGCTCAGGTGATGAAGCAATTGATTAATGGCCAATATGAAACATTTAAACCGGTTAATAAAGAACAAACAGATATTGCTTTAAAACAGCTTGAAAAAGAGCAATACCGACTGGACTCAAAAGAAACCCGTCCTAATAGCAGCAAACCCAAAGCACCTTTTATTACTTCTACACTACAACAGGCTGCAAGCACACGTTTAGGATTCGGCGTTAAGAAAACCATGATGCTGGCTCAACGTCTTTATGAAGCCGGTTATATTACCTATATGCGTACAGATTCGACTAATTTGAGTCAGGATGCGATTAGTGCCACCAGAGACTATATTTTAAAAAACTTTGGTCAGCAATATTTACCGTCTAAACCTAATATTTATAGTAGTGGTGAATCTGCACAAGAAGCTCATGAAGCGATTCGTCCTTCAGATATTAATCTGGAATCAGCATTATTAAAGGGCATGGAAAGTGATGCCATGAGGTTGTATGAGCTGATATGGGGCCAGGTAATTGCCTGTCAGATGCCGCCGGCAAAATATGAAAATACGACTCTCAATATTAGTGCAGGGGATTATCAGCTTAAATCAAAAGGCAGAACATTAATATTTGATGGCTGGACCAAAGTCCTTCGCCAAATTGGCAAAGGTAGTGAAGATATTATCTTACCGGCAATCAAAGAAGGTGATGCACTTAATTTAATTAAACTTGAACCAACTCAACACTTTACCAAGCCACCACCACGATATTCTGAAGCAAGTCTGGTTAAAGAACTTGAGAAACAGGGAATTGGTCGCCCTTCTACCTATGCCAGTATTATTTCTACTATTCAGGATCGCGGCTATGTTAGCTTAAAGAACCGTCGTTTCTATGCTGAAAAAATTGGTGAAATTGTTGTTGATCGCTTAGCTGAAAGTTTCTCTGATTTAATGAGTTATGGTTTCACCGCGCAAATGGAAGCGAAACTAGATGATATTGCGCAAGGTCATGAGCCCTGGCATAAAGTTCTGGATACATTTTATGCGGGATTTAAGCAACAGCTTAGCATTGCCGATCAGGATGATGAAAAAGGCATGCGTCCAAATGAACCTAATTTAACCGATATTAAATGTCCTGAATGTGGTCGTGATATGGCGGTAAGAACTGGCTCTACTGGCGTATTTCTTGGTTGTTCAGGATATAATTTACCGCCCAAAGAACGCTGCAAGGGCACTCTTAATCTTATTCCCGGTGATGAAGCAGTTGATGTAGAACAAGATGAAGAAGGTGAAGCTAAAGCTTTATTAGAACGTGAGCGTTGCCCTAAATGTGACTTATCAATGAATAGTTATTTAATTGATGAGAAACGTAAATTACATATCTGTAGTAACTCCCCAGATTGTGATGGTTTTATTGTTGAAACGGGCAGTTATCGAATTAAAGGTTATGATGGGCCGATTATCGAGTGTGATAAATGTGGTTCGGACATGCAACTGCTATCCGGTCGTTTTGGTAAATACTTTGGCTGCAGCAGTGGTGAATGCAGCAATACCCGGAAATTATTAAGAAATGGTGAAGCTGCTCCTCCTAAAGCCGATCCTGTCCATATGAAAGAGCTTAAATGTGAACAGACAGATGGCTATTTTATCTTACGTGATGGTGCTGTTGGTATTTTTATGGCTTCCAGCAATTTTCCTCGCTCAAGAGAAACTCGTCCACCAAAAGTGCAGGAGTTACTTAACCATAAAGATGAATTAGATCCTAAGTTTCATTATCTTTGTGAAGCTCCCGCCGAAGATGATAAAGGTAACACGGTTATTATTCGTTATAGTCGTAAGAATAAATATCAATACATTATGACTGAGGATAAGACAGGAAAACCAACTGGTTGGACTGGTCTTTATCAGAATGGGAAATGGGTGATTAGTAAAGAAAAGAAAAAAGCCGTAACTAAGAAATCAGTTAAAAAGAAAACGGTTAAAAAGAAAACGGTAAAGAAAAAGACTGTTAAAAAGACTGTTAAAAAGACAATAGCTGTTTAGTAAAATGACTTATCCCGTCAACATAGATCAGTTACAAATTGGTGATGGTGCTCCTGTTGTTGTGCAATCAATGACCAGCACGAATACCGAAGATATTGAGACAACCGTTGAGCAATGTATTTCATTAGCTCATGCCGGCTCCGAGTTAATCCGTTTAACGGTTAATACGGATGCCGCAGCTAAAGCTATTCCTATTATTAAAGAACGTTTACTAAAGCATAATATACAGGCACCTCTAGTTGGCGATTTTCACTTTAATGGCCATAAACTACTCAGTCATAACCCTGATTGTGCTTCTGCACTATCTAAGTATCGAATTAACCCGGGTAATGTAGGTAAAGGGAAAGGCAATCAACACGAAAATAATTTTTCTCAAATGATTGAAGTTGCAATCAAAAATGATAAGGCCGTAAGAATTGGTGTTAATTGGGGAAGCTTGGATCAGAGTTTAATGGCTAAGATGATGGATCAAAACTCCAAACGTAAAAAGCCCAAAACAACTCAGGAAGTAATGCATGAAGCCCTGATCTTTTCCGCAATTGACTCAGCTAAACAGGCAGAATCTATTGGCTTAAGTAAAAACAAAATCATTCTTTCCTGTAAAATGTCGGGAGTCCAGGATCTCATCTCCATCTATCGAAGCTTAGCAAAACAATGTAATTATTCTTTACATCTCGGGCTAACAGAAGCAGGAATGGGAGATAAGGGAATTGTTGCATCAACAGCAGCTTTAAGCGTTTTACTTCAGGAAGGTATTGGCGATACGATTAGAATATCATTAACCCCTGAACCTGGTGCCGCACGTAATAAAGAAGTTTTAATTGCCCAGGAAATCCTTCAGGCATTAGAGCTTCGAGCATTCAGCCCTGCTGTCATTTCCTGCCCCGGTTGCGGCAGAACCTCTTCAGATTATTTCCAGCATCTGGCCAAAGATATTCAGGGATTTTTAAAAACCAATATAGCTAAATGGCGTCATGATTATCCTGGTGTAGAAAATATGAAAGTTGCGGTTATGGGCTGTGTTGTTAATGGTCCTGGTGAAAGCAAACATGCTAATATCGGCATTAGTTTACCTGGAAGCGGCGAAAAACCGGTCGCCCCCGTGTATGAAAACGGACAGAAAACAGTGACGCTAAAAGGTGAGAATATTGCCAAAGAATTTGAACATATCGTTCTTCAGTATATTCAGAAAAACTATTCTTAAAATTGTTTATACCTTAAAGTCATGAACACGCTTTAACAATGATGAGGTTAAATCTTCAACATTTTCACTGGCAGTAACTGTTTCCTCAGAATTCTTAGTCGTTTTATCAAATATCTCTCTCATATTGATAACGCGTTGTGACATTTGATTTGCAGTTTTACTTTGATTATGAGACTCACTGGCAATTTTAGTATTCATCTCTGAGATAGATTGAATATTATCATTAATTTCATTAAGTGAATTAACGGCAACTTCGGCCTTTTCTAAACTAGTCTCTGTCTGTTCCTTACCTTTATCCATAACATTAACTGCGCTCTTAGCACCAGACTGGAGTTTCTCAATCATTAACTGAATTTCAGTAGTTGACTCCTGCGTTCTTGAAGCCAGGGTTCTCACTTCATCAGCCACAACTGCAAATCCTCGCCCTTGTTCACCAGCACGCGCTGCTTCAATTGCGGCATTTAAAGCTAATAAATTTGTTTGCTCCGCAATTCCACGAATTACATCCAGAATACCACCGATATCAAGACTATGTTGTTCAAGTTCTTCAATAACTTTTGATGCTTCCTCAATATTTTTTGTTAAGTGACTAATGGATTCGAGAACATCACCGACAACTGTTTTGCCATTATTTGCATTTTCATTAGCATGTTTGGCTGACTCTACTGCTGACATCGCATTATCAGCAACGATTTCAGTGACCTCAGACATCGATTGCATAGACTGAGCAATATTATCGACTTCATTTTTCTGTTCTATCATCATTTGCATACTATTTGAAGACAAGGAACTCATTTTAGTTGAAGCAGAGTTTAAATCTTCAGAGGTTAGCCTGACATTAGAAATAATACCTCTTAGGTTCGTTTTCATAATATTTAGATTACTGCATAATTCTGCCAGTTCATCTTTAGTGTGACACCAGCTTTGATCTTCTACTGTTAAATTACCACTTGCAATTTCTGTTATCGATTCAACAGTTAATGCAATAAAATGTAAAGACTTTGAAAATGCAAAGTACAGAACAAGCGCACTGATAATTAATAGAACGATCACGACTATCATTACATGAATATTGGATTCAAGAAGACCAGATTGCTGTATTAGTAAATCATTACTCTGTTTAATTGTTCGCTCAAGAAAACTATCTACTTGCTCGGCCATTTTAGCGGCTACTTCATCAAAACTCGACATTAATGCATTACCACCGGCCGGACCATCTTTAACATAGGCTGCAGCCATATTTTTACCTACGCTATAATAATCATCAAATACTGGGATCATGGCCTGATATTTTTGAGCATGATTAGTATCTAGTTCTATCAATTCATCAATCAGGGATTTAAATAATTTTGCATTATTTTCTGCTTCATCAAAACCATCATTCAAACCATCTAAACCACGTGTGGCACTAATATCTGTCAACCATTGCTGTACCTGGACAATAGTTAATTTTAATGAGTGAGCCTTATTGAGAATTTGTATCTGCTCTGTGGCAATTTTATTGTTCAGGTTTTCTATGTGTACTGTACTGGTAATTATAATGCCGCCGCCAATTACTAAAATTATCAATAGAAATGATACCAATAGAACGAAACGTTTTTTAAGAGATAAATTACCCATCACTCTAGCCTTTAGTCTGATTATCGTATTTTAATTCAGCCATCATTATCGAAAATAAACTGAAACACCTAATATTTTAAACTGTTTCCATTTGCATAGAAGTTGTAACACTAAGAATATCGACAGAAACTCAAATAACTTAAATAAATATTCAGCTATTTTGTCTATTGATCAAAAATATCAACTATTCCAATCAGGTGTTGTTGCTCATCAACTACCAACAAGGCTTTAACTTTATTTTCCATCATAATCACTTCTGCATCATATAATTGAATATCTTGTTTAACCATTAAAGGAGAGCAAGTCATTGCATCAACCAACTCTACCTCATGAATTGTTTTGCCTGAAAGTAGCGTTCGACGTAGATCACCGTCAGTAAAAATTCCTATAATATCATTGTCTTGATTTGTAATTACAACCAGGCCCTGGCGGCCTTCGGTCATTTTAACAATAACATGGGATAAACTATCTGATTCACTAACTATGGGCAAGTTATCAGTATGCATAACGTCTTTAACTTGAGTCAATAGTCGTTTACCTAAGCTACCACCAGGATGAAAACGAGCAAAATCACTAGCCTGAAATCCACGGCTAGTGATTAAAACCACAGCTAATGCATCACCTATGGCCATGGTGGTAATAGTTGAAGTTGTTGGCGCTAAATTATTAGGACACACTTCTCTTTCAACAGAAACATCTAAAACCACATCCGAATTTTGAGCAAGGGTTGATTGGGTTATTCCCAGAATTGAAATTATCTTATTGCCTGAATGCTTTAATGAAGGTAATAGTTTGATCACTTCCTCTGTTTCACCACTATAGGAAATAAGTAATAATAAATCTTCAGGGGTTAGCATGCCTAAATCACCATGAAATGCTTCAGCTGGATGCATAAAAAAACTGGTTGTGCCAGTAGAAGCGAACGTTGCCGCAATTTTTTTACCGACCAGGCCTGATTTGCCCATACCGCAAAGAACAACTCTACCCCGGCAATTTAATATCAATTCAATTGCCTGAGAAAATTCGTTGCCTAAGCGATCAGATAAATTTTGAATTTCTTTAGCCTGAGTCGTTAACGACTCTTTTGCTAAAGTAATATAACTGTCCATTTTTATTCCTTAATTTCAAAATACCTGAAACTATACCCGTAACCATAAAGAAAGCCTTGCTGTATTTTCAGGTATCACAGGTAGATAAATTTTTAGAGAATCAACTTTCGCGTAATAAAATTTGCTCTACCTGTTTTAAATCTTCTATCACATCCACGCCTACTCCAGGCATTTCGTCGCATGGAGCGACCGCTATATTAATACCATGATGCAAGGCCCGTAATTGTTCTAAAGATTCCAGTAATT
>JADGAU010000098.1 GCA_015231865.1 Gammaproteobacteria bacterium
CCATGATGAATTTAGTCTTCTTCAAATCCTGGTTTGACTTAACCTCGCGACACAATTCCAGGCCATTCATGATGGGCATATTAACATCACTTAATACCAGGCTTGGCCTTTCTGATTCGATCATTTGTAAACCTTGCTGGCCGTCAACCGCCATAATGATCTGGTAATCCTGAGCCAATAATTTACGTTTTAAAAATTCAGCCTGAATAGCACTATCTTCTACAATCAGTATAGTGACTTCATCAGTATTAATATGCTGCTTCGAATTGCTCATCTTATCCACATGTTTGTTCAGTTGTTACACAATTAAGGTAATCAGCAATTTCAGGTGGAGACATAACAAACTTGATTAATCCTAATTTGAGTGCTTCCAATGGCATACCATAGACCGCACTAGTAGATTTATCCTGGGCAATGGTGATCGCTCCGTCACGTGCCAGGGCATTTATTCCATAAGCCCCATCTTTGCCCATTCCAGTTAATATAATGGCAATCGTTTGTTTACTATGATGACTATGTAATGATTCAAACAAGACATCAATAGAAGGCATATGGCCATTCACTTTATCACCTTGCCTGGTAAGATTAATATAGGATTGTGACGTTAGGGTCATGTGATAACCATCTTTGGGGAAATACACATAGCCTTTTTGTATCTTCTCGCCTTGTTCAGCCAGTTTTACTTTTAATTTGCATTTAGAATCCAGCCATTCAATCATTGAATTAATAAACCCCTCACTGATATGCTGCACACAGAGTATCGGTAGAGGATAATTTTTTGGTAAAGAAGATAAAATGGTAGAAAAAACTTCAGGTGCTCCGGTTGAGCCGCCAATTGCAACAAGTTCCGGATTATTTGTAATTAAATTACTTTTACTTTGTTGTGACTGATTAAGATAACTATTGGGATTAATTTTGACCTCATGACCATATTGTTTTTTCTCCTCGTCATTATCATTCATTGGGGAACGATGTTTAAATACCCTAACCTTTGAGATTAATCTCAGTTTATTTATATAGGCAAGGGCCTGAACACTTCCAAACTCAAATCCCTTTTCTGGTTTAGGAAAGACATCAATAGCACCAGCTTCGAGAAGTTTAAAAATATTGGTCGACTTATTTTCCTGTACTGAAATACTAGTCACTAAAATTGGCTTAGGTCTTTTTGCCATCAGTATTTTGGTCATTTCATAACCATCCATTACTGGCATATGTAAATCAAGACTAATCACGTCAACGTCAGTCGTTTCAAGAATTGACAGTGCTTCACGCCCATTTCTAGCCATGGCAACGACATTAAAATCAGGTGACTGTTCTAAAATGCTTTTTAAGATGGTTAATGTTAAGACACTATCATCAACAATTAAGACCTTAATCTTGCTTGGTGTTGTTTTCATTAGACTGCTCCCACAAGACGATTAACCGTATCAATCAATATATTTTGATCAAATGCAGCCTTGGAAATATAGGCATTTGCACCAGCATCTAGTCCTTTTTTCCTGTCACTGTCTTTGGATAAAGTGGTAACCAATATAATCGGTAGCGCTTCATATGTTTTATCAAGACGTATTTTTTCGGTTAATTCAAAACCATTCATTTTTGGCATTAAAATATCACTGACAAGTGCATCAATTGTTTTATGTTTAGTTAATTTATTCCAGGCATCCTGACCATCTACGGCGATGATTACATCATAACCACCACCTTCTAATATTCTTTTTTCAAGAACTCGGGTAATGCCTGAATCCTCAGCGAGTAAGATCGTTTTTTTACGCTGTTCAGCTTTTGGTAATACTTGAGCTGTAGTTCTAAGTCCCTGTAAAACACTTTTGACAAGATCCTGACTATTTAAAATCATGCACACTTTACCAGTTCCTAAAATACAGGAACCCGCAATATTTCTGACCTGTTTTAATAAAGCGCCAACCGGTTTTAAAACAATTTCCTGTTCATCTATGACATCATCAACCAATAGTCCAATACGAATATCATTGTATCGAATAATAATAGCAATATATTCTTTAGTCACTTTTTGTTGTTGCGGTGATTGATAAACCGTTAACTCAAGCAAATCTTCAGCTTTAGCAACCGACAAAGGTGAGTTTTCAAAGGTTACCGTTTCCTGACCTTCGACATGATAGATATCTTCTGTTTTAAACCGAATAGTGGAATAAATATTTTCAACCTGAATACCAAATAGTTGCTCTGCAACTTTAATTAAAATAATGCGTGTGGTGGCAAAAGTTTGTGGTAATTTACAGTGTATAGTACAGCCTTTACCTGGTTGTGACGCGATACTGATAGTACCTTTTAAGTTTTCAATATTATTATGAACAACATCCATACCGACACCACGTCCGGAAATATCTGTGATAAATTCCTGAGTGCTTAAACCGGAAACAAAAACCAACCGAGCTAAGTCTATATCACTCATGTCATTGAGTTCCTGCTCTGAATAAAACCCTTGTTTCATTGCTTTGCTTTTAATCTTATTTAATTCAAGACCTTTGCCATCATCAGCAACAATGATTTCGATTTTACTATTTTGTCTTTTTGCAGACAGAGTAATCGTTCCTTGTACTGATTTTCCTGCCCGCTGCCTATCGACTGGTGTTTCAATTCCATGGTCGATGGCGTTTCTTAATAAATGCATTAAAGGATCTTTCATTTCTTCAACAACGCGTTTATCTACTAAGGTATCACCACCTTCAATTAGTAATTGAATATCTTTATCCTGGGCATTGGAAATATCGTAAATCATACGCTTAAAGGAATTAAAAACGGTGGATAAGGGTAGTAAACGAATTTCCCTGATGCCTTCTTCTAGTTTTACTGAAACCGTATCAAGGCGAGTGTTATCATTGGCTAATTCATTTTGCATTGCCTGGAAAGAAGCTAATAGATGCTTAAGCTGTTTATCCTGTATATCAAATTGAGCATCTATACTATTTTTGTATTTATTATCAGAAAGATCCCTAAAACTGTTGCGGATCTGGTGTAGGCCTTTGTGTAGCTCTTCAACTTTTTCTAAAATTAACTGTGTATCCTGATTTCTTTGCATAAGTCGTCTGCGAGTCACCATCAACTCACCCACATGGGTCATTAGATTATCTAATTTTTTATGTGGTACACGAATTGTCTCAATTTTGTTATCGACTATTTCTCTGGTTGCCTGCTCACTGGCAGTCTGTTTGCATTGATTTGACTGATGACTTTGTTTTATTTTATCGTCATGACTGTTTTCCCGTTCATGACTGTTTTTCCGTTCATGACTGCTTTTCCGTTCATGACTGTTTTTCCGTTCATGACTGTTTTTCCGTTCATGACTGTGTGTCTGCTGCTTCTGAACACTATTTTTTTCTTGTTTAAAGGTATTTTCTTCGTTTGAGCCATAAGTTGTCGCTTTGTTAATATCGCCAGGCTTATCTGTGGCTGAGAAGTTAGATAAAAATTCAGTAAAATTGATATGACTTTTAATATCTTTGGTTTCTTCTTCACATAATGCTCTTAATACATCAACGGCTTTCAGCAAGTGGTCCTTTTTAATGCTTTTACCATCACTTAATTGACGTAAAGCATCTTCAATATTATGTGCAAGCAGCTCTATCTTATTTAGTCCTAACATTCGCGCAGCCCCTTTTAAACTATGGGCCTCACGTAATATTTGTTCCACTAATTGTAGATCATTTGATGTTTTTTCAAGTTGCAATAATCCATTCTCAAGTGCGTTGAGATGTTCTTCACTTTCTTCTAAAAACATACTTCTTAGTTGTGCGTCATCAATCATCTTTTTTGCTTTTTAAACACTCTCTTCCACAACAAGTTCTTTACGATTTGCAATCATATTAAAGTCCAGTAAGGTGATAATATTTTCTTTGTAGACAATTTCACCTAAAACATAATCAACCATTTTAAGAGCTGCTGGTACTGGTTTTAATTCAGACGGCTTAATAAAAATGACATCTAAGATTTTTTCTACAGCTACGCCCAGTAATAACTCATAATGTTGATAAACAATCACCTTAATCAAATCAGATACCTGGTTGATATCAACGCCCAGAATTTGACTGATATCAATAACCGTTAAAATATCACCACGTAAATTCATATTGCCCAATACATGAGCAGGACAACAAGGAATTAGGGAAATATCTATTTTATCTGCAAATTCTTTAATTTCTGATAGTAAAATACCAAAATGCTCGCCCCCAAGACTAACGACAACCAATCCCAATAACTCAATTTCAGAGGCTTCCTGATCCTGTTGTCGATAAGACAGCATGCGTTGCTTAAGCAGCTTTAGATCACTATCACTAAGATGTTCACCCCAGAGCGTCCTTGGGGTTAAATTATCAATAACAATATCTTCGTTATCCAGTAAACGGTTTTCATCAAGAATCATTACAACTTCATTATCATACAAAGCCTGGTTAACAATTATTGAACCTGCTTTATATTTTTCCAGGCTGGTTCTATTGTCTTGTTCTGGCAATTTTTCAAGTACCACGACATCAGAAGCATAATTAGCAATTAGACCAATGAGTCCATTTTGAGTTTCAATCACAATAATACAATCACTGCTTGTACAGAGTTCTGCTGGATGGCCAAATCGCAGATTTAAATCAATAACAGATACTCTCTCACCACGTAATATAAACATACCGGGCTGATAAAAAGGGCTATTATCCAATATGGTAATTTCTGGCAGCCATAAAATCTGTCTGACTTTATGTGCATCGACAGCATAGTACAAATCCGATAGTTGAAATAGCAAACCATCATAGGCATTTTCTGACAAATTATTATCTTGTGTTTTCACTCTTTTGCCTTTAAATCATATCTTGCAGAGTTCGCGTAATTTCAACAATATCGTCAGTCACTTGTTTCGTTTCAGCAACACCTTCTGCTGCCTGCTCTACTCCCTGTTCAATTTGTTTCATTGCCAGTATGACCTCTTTGATGGCTTTTGACTGTTGCTCCGAATTCATACTCATAATAAAAATACCATCAGAGATTTCTTTAATTGAATTGGCAACATAGCTAAAAGATTTACCGGTTTGTATGACATTATTACTACTACTATCCAGGGCTTGACCACCTGCATCTGCAGCCATAACCGTTGTACCGGTAACATTTTGTATATCCATAACTAAAGAACGTATATGTTCAGCTTCTTTTTTGGTTTGATAGGCAAGTTTACGAACTTCCTGAGATACCACACTAAATCCTTTGCCATGTTCACCGGCTCTGGCGGCTTCCACTGCAGCATTTAAAGCCAGCATATTCGTTTGTTCTGCAATATCAGATACCGTTTCTGTTATGGTTTGAATTTGCTCAGATTGATCACTAAAACGCTGAATCTGTTCTGCAATAGCAAGCATTTTTTGCTTTAACACTGCCATAGATTGCTGTAATTCATTAATTCTCAGCTGTGCATTATTTGATTTATTTATGACCTCTTTCATTGACTGTGAAGCTTGACTTGAATATGTCGAAGATTGTTCTGCTGAATTTCCCAATTCATTAAAATTTTCTGCGGTCTCAAGACTGATTTTTTTCTGCAATTCAAGAACAGAAAGATGTTCCTGAGCACTGGCTGAGATCTGTTGTACGCTACCACTTAATTTACTGGTGATATTGCTCAGACTCATTCTTATTCTCTTAGATAAAGTAATGGTGAGAAAAAACGTAATAATAGAAACAGACAATAAAATTAAGAAAATCCATTGTAACTGTCTCTCTTCCTGCATAATAATCTGTTGACTAGTAAATTCCCATATTTTAATAGTATCCTGAATAATCTGAGTTAAATGTAATTGAATGCTGTCGACTAAACGGTTTTGGTATAACTCATTACTTTTAGAACGAATTGAACTACGGTTTCGATATTCAATTTCTTCAAAGGTCTTACTAATATTTAATAAACGTTTATTTAATTCTGCTTTATTGATTGTATTGAGCTCTTTTGGAATAATCAGAGCAGGTAAGTATTCTTCAATCAATCGTTTATTAACTTCCTTCCATTGTCTGGCAATTCTTTTTCTAGGCCGAACCTGATAATTTTGAGTCATATTGCTCAAGAGATGCAAATGAATAAGCAAAGGGCGAATAGAGTCATTATCCTGCATTACTTGCTGTCGTTTAAACGACTGGCTTAATATCATTGCGGCAATAAAAACTATTGCCACAATAACAACAATAGAAAACAGCAATAATTTGGTTTTGATACGCATAAATGTTCCTAATCAATGATGGAATAAGCTTCAGGTAATACAAGTTTCATAGCACTGCCATCGATAAAATGCAACATATCCGGTTCTTCATGATTGGCAATAAAACCACTGCTTTGAATCCATTCGGCTTCAGATTCCAGAGCGAGTAAAAATGCCTGACTGAGTTCCAATTTAAGTGTAAAGTCGTTCCAGATTTTTCTGATTTTATCAACGCTGGTTTCTGAAAATTTAGCAACAATATTGATTGCCTGGACAGGATTATTACGAGCAAATTCTTGTGCCTTATAAAGCGCTCGTATCACTTTAGCCATGACTTCTGGTTCGTTATTTAATTTTTTATTAACCAGAACGACATCATACTGAGGAAATAAGCCAGGTTCAGCAAATACGATGGCATTATTACCTAATTTCTCAACTGCCTGACTAATATAGGGTTCTCGCATTGAAAAAGCATCAATTTTATTATCGGCTAAAGCATTGGGCAGTTTATCCGCCTTCATAAATGACATTTTAACGTCTTCATTTAACATGTCATGTTTCAGCATAAAAAGGTATAAAAAATAATGAACAGCAGATGAGTTCTGAGTAGCAACTCTTTTACCTTTAATATCCGAAGGCTTATTTATTCCTGAATCTCTTCGGGCAACCACTCTATTCATATTATTCATGGTATTGCTTGTTGCAATAATTTTAAAATCATCAGCAACAAAAGCACGAAAGACGGGAGGTACTTCTGCGGCAGTAACAACATCTGCATCACCATTAACCATGCCATCAAGTAAAGCGCGTTTACCACTGGCATGTTTAGTCACTTTAATATTAAGCTGTTCATCAGCAAAATAATTGTTTTCGATGGCAATATGCATTAAAGCAGATGCTGGTTGTTTTGCTACAGCAATTGTAATTGCCTCTGCAGCTTCAGCAATATTCACCAACACCAGCATCATAGCCAGGGCAAAATAGCAAGTTTTCAATAGTTTAGTAAACATGAGCTTTCTCCTCTAATTGCATGTTATTATTAGATAAGCTGTTAAATTTATTATTTATGATGTCATCTTCTAAAAGGAGCATTTTGGTATAGTCGATCAGCTCATCAATCTCAATTCCTTCATATGGTAAGGAAAATTTTCTGAATTTATCATCTTGCATGATAACTAAGGCACTTTGACGTAACAATTGAGCCTTATCATGAAGTTTCTTTTGTTCGTAAATTGCAGCAAGTTCAAGATAAGCTGGCACATAGTCAGGCTCAAGATAAATAACCTGATTTAGTAGTCGTTGGCTTTGCTGGTCATGCCCCTGTAATTGATGCAATTGAGCCATCAGGTAATACGCCTGATAAGAAAATTGTTCAAGCTGTACAGCTTGCTGTAATGTTTTATCAGCCTGAGAATACTGTCCCAGATTGATATAGGTCTGTGCCAGTAATAATAAGCATTCCATATCGCTATCAGAGTTAAAATCAAGCTGATTAATTTGTTCCAGTACCTGCTTATATTGCCCGTCAATAAAATATTGCTTTGCCATCTCTTTATGGCTGACTTCAGGCTTATCATCAGGCGATTGATTAGCCTCTTTTGCATCAATAAAGCTTATTTCGGTATTAACTTTTTGTTTCTTTTGCTTAAACAAAATTGACGGTGTTGGAACTAAAGTATAGGAATGAAAGAAGTCCTTATTTTTTTGTTGTGAATGAACATAAATAACTGACTCTGGATAAAATATCGGGGTAAACTCAGATAAATTCTGGTTAAACAATTCTGTATGGCCAGTCATTAAAATAGCATTTGATGATAGCTTTGAGGTAACTTTGTTTAATGCCCGGGCAATGCTTTCATTATCGAAATAGATAAAGACATTGCGACAAATAATTAAGTCAAACTGAGTATTCAATACTGGGTCAATATGATACTCGTCAACCAGATTATCATATGCAAATAAAACCTGATGTTGGATTTCTTCTATAATTTGCCAATTTTTTCCGGTTGCAACCGGAAACACAGGTGAGAAGAATTTTTCGCGAGTATATTCATCAACATTTCTTAATGACCATTGAGTATAAACTCCTTTTCTAGCCGTATTAATTTTATCCTGATTGATGTCTGTTCCAACCAGGGTAATTTTCCAGTCCTTATGACTGTGACGAAAGTCGTTAAGTAACATGGCCAAAGTGAAGACTTCTTCACCACTTGAACAACCTGCACTCCAGATTTTTAATTGTTTTGATTTCTGATTTTGTTTAATCAACTTTGGCAAAACAATATGTTTTAATAGATTAATTTGTCCTAAATCTCTAAAAAAATAAGTCTCCGGAACCGTGAATTTTTTTATAATATCATTCCATTCCTGTTCACTTTGTTGGCTGTATTGATTTAACAGATTGTAATATTGTTTAAAATCAGACAATTGATTTGCTTCTAATCGAGGTATTATGATATCCATTAATTTCGATTGATTAGATTGCGGCTGGGTAAGACCTGTTCTCTGATACAATAGCTCAGCGATTGAGAGTATTTCTTCATTGCTAATATCAAGATAGGTCATTTTATATTCTATTGGTCTTTTAATTAAAATAGTTACTGTAACAGTTATTTATTGTCTCCCAGAGTAACAGTACAAAATTGCGTGTACTTCTCGTCCCTTCCCCTACCTTCGTAGGGCCTACTTTTGGTTAAGGGGGAAGAGCACGAACTTATTGAGTAATTACCTCCCAGACGAATACAATTACACTAAAATCTTATTATTCTTCGCTATAAGATTTATATTCTCCAAACCTTTTCTGCCCTGAGTAATTGACTGTGCAATTTGATCGGCATTGTTATTGATATCATCCAGAGCAGTTACTTGTTGCTCTATGCTTTCTAATTGTTGTTTTGTGCTATATAAAAGGTTTTGAACATATTGGTGGTTATTACCGGATAAAGAATAAATATCTTCAAATAATTTATTACTTTGATTAGACAGCAAATCCAGGTTTTCAACCAGACTAATATTCTCTTTAATAGCCGTAATCATAAATTGGCTACTACGTTGAATATTAAAAACAATATTCTTAATTCGCTCAGCCGATTTTTTACTTTCATCAACCAGTTTTCTAATTTCAACGGCAACCACATTAAAACCACTGCCATGCTCACCAGCTCTGGAAGCTTCAACCGCAGCATTCAAAGCTAACAAATTAATTTGACTGGCTAAATCTCTAACTTGAATAGATATTTCCTGAATTTGTGATACATGGTTATTTAAACCCATCACTCGACTTTCTATATCATTCATTTGTTCCAGCAATTCCAGTACCACGCCACGACTTTTTTTTACCGTTTTAAAACCACTTTCAACGTAATCATGAACGCGCTCAAAACTATCAGCGGCCTCCGTTGCTTGTTGCTGTGAATTATTAAATACCTTGGCAAGACTGTTCATTGCAGTACGAGTTTGTTCAATAGCAGATGATTGATTAATTGTTGCCTGTTCCTGTTGTTCCAGCATCACCACAATCTCACTAGAAGCACTGGCAATCGAATTAGCGTCTTTTTTCAAACTAACACGAATATTTATTTGGTAAAAAACAAAAAATAATACCGATGAGACGATAATCAACGCGGTAATTGAAATTTGAATAACAAATGCATACACGGCATTACTTCTGGCATTTTTGATATCCTGTTCTGCTCTAAAAAGAACTGTTTTAGCAAACTTTCCAATTGGATCCATTATTATCTGTTTATCAAGGCTATATTGACTATCAAACATCATCATTTGCGCCATCTTCATTTTTTGTTCATTTGATAAGCTTTGATCTTCTGAGGTCAATTGATACTGACTAACTTGTTCAGGGTATTTTTCTTTTGCTACTTGGCCGGCAAGCAAAACCAGTTTCATAGAGCGGGTTTCAGTTTCTACTAGCGCATCAGAATTTGACTTTGCTAAAGCTAACAAGTCTAATTCTTTATAAGGCACCTTTAATGCTTTTAATCGCTCTAATACATCCTCTCGCTGACGATTAATATTAATTTCATTCCAATAATTTTTTAAATGTTCAATATCTCCTGTAATAGCAAATTTTCTTGCCTCATTAGTCAGGTAATCTGACGCATCCGCCATTTGCTGGCTTAATTTTTTTAATTCAATATATTTAGTAAAAGCCTGATCGATTTGTTTGTTTTTTTGATAATTAAAGTAGCTTGCAAAGCCTATCAAACTAATAATAAAGATAACAAAAATAATGAAAAACACAGGAATGTTGTAAAAATATAATTTACGCATCATGCATCCTTTATGAGGAAAAGCGTTTATTTAGATCGTTGATTACCTAAATTAATAATAGTTGCTAAAGCACATTTTGTCCAAAATATAGAACAAATTATAGAGTGAAAATTAAACAATATTCACTCTATTTGTTTTATACTTAGCTTTGCTATAAATAACTGATAAAAATGCCTTTACAGCACATGAACAATCACTTTAAAAAAGTCCTATTAGAATCAACTCAATCACGTCAGATCTTATCTATAGATACCATTCAAAGTCTATGGAGTGGTTATGGTGAAATTTTACGCTGTCAGCTTGACTCTGATTTCATATCATCGGCAATTGTTAAACATGTTTGTTTTCCCAATAAAAAAAACCATCCTCGTGGCTGGAATACCGGACTTTCTCATCAAAGAAAAGTTAGATCCTATCAGATCGAAACAAACTGGTATCAACAATGGAGTAAACAATGTGATAACTCTTGTCGAGTACCCAAAACTTATGCATTGGAATCTTTAGGTGAAGAAGTTTTTATGGTTATGGAAGATCTTGATAATCAAGGTTTTAACATTAGAAAAAATCAGGTCAGTTTTGATGAAATGCTCGCCTGTCTTAACTGGTTAGCCAGCTTTCATGCGACATTTTTGGGTCAAAAACCTGATGGCCTTTGGAAAATTGGCACTTATTGGCATCTAGCTACCCGACCAGACGAGCTGAAGGTACTAAAAGACAAGGCTTTAAAAAATGCTGCTGTTAAGATAGACCAAAAACTAAATTCAGCTCAATTTAAAACTTTTGTTCATGGCGACGCAAAACTGGCCAATTTTTGTTTTTCTGAAAATAATAATCAAAAACACCCCATAGCTGCTGTAGACTTCCAATATATCGGTGGTGGCTGTGGTATGAAAGATGTGGCCTATTTTATTGGTAGTTGTCTTAACGAAGATGAATGTGAATTTTATCAGCAGCAATTACTGGATAGTTACTTTAACTTTCTTAACAAAGCATTAACCCAGCAACATAAAAAAATAGAATTTAAGCAATTACAACAGGAATGGCGTCAACTTTATCCATTTGCCTGGACCGACTTTCATCGTTTTATTAAAGGCTGGAGTCCGGGACACTGGAAAATAAATGGCTATAGTGAACGTCTGGTTCAAGAAACTCTTGAACTTTTGTAAACTCTTCAATTCCAGGACTTTCGCTTGCAATTAAACCAGAATGATCTACAGCAATTATGTCAACTAGCTGAAAAAGCGGCATTATCAGCAGGCGATATTATTCGTCAATATGCTAATGACGACTTAAATCCTCGTCTCAAAGAGGGTAATGGAAGCCTTGCTTCTAAAATTGTTACCAAAGTTGATATTTTAGCTCAAAATAAAATTCTGGAAATATTATCAGATAGTATTAATCAATATGATCTTGCCTTATTAACCGAGGAATCGGAAGATGATGAGGCTCGACTGATTAAAGATTATTTCTGGTGTGTAGACCCACTTGATGGC
>JADGAU010000099.1 GCA_015231865.1 Gammaproteobacteria bacterium
TATTACTTAATAAACGATCTACTTGCTTAATAGCATGTTTAGCTATTAAATTATTTTCTCTAGCTAGGCCATGACCAATTCGGTGAGTAATTAAAGATGATGAACTTAAAACACCAAGTGCCGCTCCTGATAATGAATCAATCCGTTTGGCATGTTGGTTGTCTCCAAATATTCTATGGGTTAATTCTTTAACGTCCAAATAATTAATTTGTTCACCTTGGATCTTCATGATAACTCTCTGAAATTGGAAAGCTATATAATCTATTATTTCAATGGGTTAGTCGATCCCTAGTCAAAATATTTAATCATTTATTTGAGGGGGATGCTTAAGAATTGAGTGAACTATCTGCTCCAATTCAAGTAGAGCCTTATCAAAATTAAAATCACTGATGTGTTTTTGTAATTCCTTGATCTGTTTTTCATTTGCAGCAGAACTGATTTCCTGAAAATGAGTTTCAAAGAATTCTTCAGTTGTAAAACTATCTTCACTAATTAGTTGATGAAGTTGCTCTAATAATATTAAAACCTGCTTTTTATCAATTTTAGGCACCATCACTTGCTCAGGTTCTGAGTCTAGTGGCAAATTTTTATCTAGCTGGGAAAATAACTGAGTTATATCTTGTTGTAATGTCTGCACAGTTAACCAATCTATTGGTAATTGCTGACTTATGTTGATTTCCAATGTTTCAGATAAATTTTTGATTTGTTCAAAGCCTAAAGTCGCGCTCACACCTTTAAGGGTATGAGCTAATCTAATTGCTTCTTCTATTTCATTATTCTCCATTAGCTGTTTGAACTTTTCTTCAATATCCATATATTGAGCTTTAAAACGTTTAATCTCTTTGATATATTTATTTTCTTTATTTTCAAAATACAACTTAGCTTGTTGTTTATTGAATCCTTCGATTGCTCCCAGCTTATCAAAAAAACAGCTTGAAGACAGAGACTGCTTCTCATTTGTTTTTAACTTCGGTTTATAGGGTAACCATTTTTGTAAATGTTGATATAAAAGGTTAGGGGCAACGGGTTTTGCAATATGATCATTCATACCTGCTTCGAAACATCTTTGCTTATCTTCTTCAAAAGCATTTGCTGTCATTGCAATAATGGGGATCTCTGCCATTCCATTTTCCCGTATTTTGCGACTAGCAGTTAAACCATCCATTACCGGCATTTGTAAATCCATTAAAATTAGATCCGGAATTCTATTATCTACAGCTTTTAATGCTTCTTGTCCATTTTCTTCAATACGAACACTTAAACCAATATTAAATAACAAATCCTTCATCAAATCCTGATTCATTATATTATCTTCAACTAATAAAATATCTGTAGTGAATTCACTCCAGTCTGGAATAGCTTCCCTTTCTGGTTCTATATTATCAATAGATGATTTTATATGATTGACATTCAATAATACATGGCTCAAATTCTTATAAGTAATCGGTTTATATAGCACCTCGTCAAAACAAGTATCACTGCAATTACATTGTTTTAGCGTAAGAGAACTGTCTGATGTCATTAAAATGTATTTTGTTCCAGTTATTCCAGAGATTGACTTAAGTTGTTTAGTTAAAGAAATCGAATTAATATTCGATAATCCCTGATCTAACAAAATCAAGTCAAAACTTTCATTTTCTTTAATTGCAGAGCTAACCGCATCGATTGCCGTTTCTGCGTCATTAACTATCATGCATTGAATGGGAAATGGCTCCAGGTATTTGGAAATAACTTCTCCGACCAAAGCTAACTTATCGACAATGAGAATTTTCTGAGGTTTTAGCTGTTGTAGTTTTTCTAAAGATGTTTCAGAGTTATTTTCGTACTCTAACTCTGTACTAAACCAAAATGTACTGCCATATCCATATTGACTTTTGATGCCAATATCACCGTTCATTAAATTTGCCAAACGCTTGGATATGGCGAGACCTAAACCCGTACCTCCATATTTCCGTGTGGTTGAATCTTCAGCCTGCTCAAAAGCAGAAAATAGCTTCTTCTGTTGTTCATCTTGTATACCGATACCCGTATCTTGAACTTCGAATAATATCAATACCAAGTCATTACTTTTGCGCTTAAGGCTTACTTTTATAATAACATAGCCCTTTTCTGTAAACTTAATTGCATTATAAGTAAAATTCAGTAATATTTGAGTCAGTTTAAGAGGATCACCTTTCAATACATTCGGTACTTCGGAATCAATATCAAGTAATAGTTCCAACCCTTTTTTTTGACATTTTTCCTGATTTAAGTTAATAATATTTTCAAAAATTTTGTCCAGTTCAACCGTCGTTTTCTCAATGGTTAATTTGCCCGCTTCGATTTTAGAAAAGTCTAAGATATCATTGATTAATGCCAATAAATGTTTAGCTGAATCAGATATTTTAACCAGGCGTTTGTCTCTCTCTTTCTCATCATTAAGTTTATGTTTTAATAACACATGCACAAACCCGATTATTGCATTAAGAGGAGTCCTCAATTCATGACTCATACATGATAAGAATTCTGATTTAGCTTTATTGGCATGCTCTGCTAATTCTCTAGCATTTTCTGCACTTATATTTACCTCAAGTATTTCTTCATATGCCTTGCTAAGCTTATGATTTACACGAGCTTGTTTACTTTCCAAATAGATGATTTTGCCGGTAATATATTTAATCACAAAAAAACAAAGAATAAAAACAAAGAGACTAATTGATAAAATACTATTAATTGATTTTTCATTATTAGAACGAACAATAATTAACTCTTCCTGAGATCTTTTTTCTAAATTAACAAGAATAGTATCTAATTGTTCTAAAAGCATATTTTGAGCAGGAAGAGCTTGAGATATAAGCACTTTTTTAGCCTGTACTCTTTTTTCATCGAGTAATAGTTGCAATGTTTCACGATAAGCCTTAGTCGACAAGACCGCAATTTGTTGCTGCTTTTCTAGCTGTTTAACTTCTTCTGCTGTTAATTTCATGTTCATCAACGAATCACGGGCACTGATGAATTCACTAGCAACATCCGTCATCACTAACTGTAACTCATCAAGTTCAAAAGGATCTTCAATATTAAGCATTGTTAACAAACTAATAGAGCGTTTCCTTGCAGCCGTTTGCATAATATTGATTTGACGTGTTTTAACATTGATGTCATAGACAATTTTTTCTAAATTATTGGTTAACTCATTAAGTTGCGCATTAGCAATATAAACAGCCGGAGAGATTAAGATTAGAATCAAAAGAAATCCTATCCATATTAACTGGTTACCATGTTTTAAATTTAATTTCATCGTTATCGTTAGACTCAATACTGACTTTAATTAATATCTATAAAACTATATTTTTTTAAGTATTTTTGACGATTATTAAAAATACAGAAAATAAAAATAAGATAATCTGTTGTTGTTTACAATTAAATACATAATATACTGTATTTTAAGAAATTAAAACAGAAGTAAGATTTAAATAAAAACTTATTTAGTCTATATGTTTTTAAATTTTCTATTTATTATTGTCACTTTAATATTAGAAAAACATCAAAAGATATGGTAAGTTTCTTTTTTATAATATAAAAGAAAGAATAGCTATTGTGTATTGATATTTATGTTAAAAATAGAATGAAGTAATCCATGCCCAAAGAATGAACACGGAAACTTTATAAAAAAGTCTAACAGGGGCTAGACTTTTATATTAATATTCTGACCAACAGTGGCCGAAGGAGGTTGAGGAATTGCCTCGATAAGTTGCATCGCAGTTTGCTTTTGTATATCCATCGTTTTTTTCAATACAGCAACACTAGCGTCTGACTGAGTAGTCATACTTGCTACGGATGATAATTGTGCTCCAGCAATGTCCATTGATATAGTCCTTTTATTTACGCTACTTAATATTAGCGTTATAAAAATTATTAACTTTAGGTTTATTGAAAGAAAATGTTGTCTTTTCTATATATAAATCTCCTTTCTGCCCACAAGCAGACAAAAACAGATTTAATACAATTAATGCTATAATTCGCTTCATATCTTTTAAAGAGAAATTAAATTAGATACTTCTATATTAGAGTGTCAACTAATAGTGTGTCAACTCAGTAAAATCAAAAATTAAAATGGAATAGAAAATAATGAAACAATACCTTGATTTATGCAAGAGAATCGTTGATGAGGGTGCTTGGGTAAATAATAAACGAACAGGCAAAAGGTGTTTAACCATTATTAATGCAGATTTAACTTACAATGTTGGCAATAATGAATTTCCATTAGTTACAACACGTAAAAGTTTTTATAAAGCAGCGATTGCTGAGATGATTGGATATTTGCGTGGTTATGACAACGCAGAAGATTTTAGAAAGATAGGCACTAAAACCTGGGATGCCAATGCCAATGAAAATATTGACTGGTTAAACAATCCGGTTAGAAAAGGTCAGGATGACTGCGGTTTTATATATGGCAAAGTCGCCAGAAATTTTCCAAAACCTGATGGTGGTAGCATTGATCTTTTGCATCAGATAGTCGATGACTTATCTAAAGGTATTGATAATCGAGGGGAAATTCTGACGTTTTATCATCCAGGTGCTTTTCATTTAGCTTGTTTACGTCCTTGTATGTATAGCCACCATTTTTCACTACTTGATGGAACTCTCTATTTAAATAGCACTCAACGTTCGTGTGATGTTCCATTAGGGCTTAATTTTAATATGGTTCAAGTCTATGTCTTATTAGCATTAATGGCCCAAATAACGGCAAACAAACCCGGCCAGGCATACCATAAAATTGTAAATGCACATATTTATGAGGATCAACTTGATTTAATGAAAGATGTGCAATTAAAACGTAAACCATTACCTGCTCCGCAACTCAATATAAACCCGGATATTAAATCACTGAAAGATCTGGAAACCTGGGTTACGATGGAAGATTTTGAAGTCACTGGTTATGAACATCATGAAGCCATTCAATACCCTTTTTCCGTTTAATTAAGCCTCTTTTTTGATCCATTTTGCCATGGTGCAAAACATATTTTCAGGATCAATGGGCTTCGCAATAAAATCATTCATTCCTGACTTTTTACCTTTTTCTATGTCTTCTTTCATAACATTGGCGGTTAAAGCAATAATAGGTAAATTCTGATACTTATTTTGTTCTCTTATTTTTCTTGTCGCTTCATAACCGTCCATCACAGGCATTTGGCAATCCATTAGCACAGCATCATATTTTTCAGACTCTATGACTTTTAGAGCTTCCTGGCCGTTTCTCGTAGATTCTACTTTAATTCCATTAATAGTTAATAACTCAATGACTAGTTCCTGATTAATTTCATTATCTTCTACTAACAAGACTTTACAGCCTTTTAATTGAACAAGTGCTTGTTCGATAGTTAACTGTTCAATAGCCTCATCTTCTTGAACTTTAACGTGTGTATCAAATAATTGTTTTTTGAGTTTAACGGTGAAATTGAAAATACTTCCTTTCCCTTTTTCACTATTTACCCAAATATCACCATTCATAAGTTCAATAATTTTCTGAGATAAAGCCAGTCCTAAACCAGTACCACCATATTGCCTTGTGGTTGTACCATCTGTTTGTGTAAATGATTGAAAAAGATTTGATTGATCTTCTGAAGTAATACCAATACCATTATCTTCAACAGAAAACTTTAAGGTAACACTGTTTTTAGACTCACTTTTCTTGGCTACAGATAACTTTATATTGCCGCCTTCCATTGTAAATTTAATAGCATTGTTCATTAAAATAACAAGTACCTGAAGCAACCTATTAAGATCACCCACAAAATCTAATGGTACATTTTCTTTAATATCCAGATGAATCTGTTGATTTTTATCATCAGCCTGAAGCTTGGTGATATTGAATAATTTATCTATAACATTTTTAAGGCTAAATGCTGTTTCTTCGAGTTGCAGCTTATTGTTTTCGATTTTAGAATAATCGAGAATATCATTAATTATTTCAAATAAATCTTTAGCAGAATCCTGAACTTTCTTAATATAATTTCTCTGTTGATTATCTAGTTCAGTCTTTAAAACTAAATCACTCAGACCTATAATTGAATTCATCGGCGTGCGAATTTCATGGGACATATTAGCCATAAACTGGCTCTTAGCCCTTGCAGCTAAGGCAGAAATACTATCTTCTTTTCTTTTATTTTGAATCAGATTTATTGCCCGTGCAATAAAATCACTTTCCTGAAAAGGTTTACTGACAAAATCATTTGCACCAATTTGTAATACATATATCTCCCTTAAAGCATCATTCCATCCGGATAGAGCCAGAATTGGAATGGTACTGATTGGTCTATTGCTATTTCTTAACTCTTCAATAAGATTGATACCACTTTTCTTACCAGAAAGTATTAAATCCGTTATCAATAAATCATAATCATTAACGTGTAATTTCTCTAATGCTTCTTCTGCAGTACTGACATGTTCCACAGACCAACCGGCTTCAGTCATAATTGCCGATGTATATGCAGCTGTACTAGCCACATCTTCAACATATAATATTTTTGCGTGAGTAGACATTTTGGCATGCAATAGCATCGTTTTAAATGATAATTTCAGTGAGTCAATATCGACTTTATACAATATTTCAGTAAAACCAATATCGTAGCATTTACGCCTAAATTCTAAATCTTTATTAGAGGTAATGATAAACTTTGGCGTCTTAACACTTAGATTAAGTCGTTGTGTTTTATTAATAAATTGAAAGCTATCCATATCCCCGATTTCATGGGATACACAGATAATATCAGGGTGGTTTGATTGCAGATATTCAATCGCGGAGTTTCCATTTTCCATGAAAATACCTTCTATATGATCCTCAAATAGAATTTGATTGATAATTTCCCGATATGATTTTGAGGGCTCGACGATAAGTACTTGCATGATTAAACGATAACCTGAATCTATCTATACATAAAATTCTATAGTAAAAATTATTAAAGTGCACTTATTTATTTTAAAAAGAATAATTAAAAACAAAAAAACCTGGCTAGGATTACCAGGTTTATTTAACTAGAATAAATTGTAACGAATCAGCAGTGTGTTTAGATTTTAACTTAGATGTATAAAGTGATATCTGATTCACCAGCAAACTCGAAGAATGCTGCTGCACCGGCATAAGTGACATCATCTACAAAATTATTTGTATCCATTTCAAATAAATCAACAGTCATTTGACAGGCAACAAACCTTACTTCTGCCTCTAAACATAACTCTCTAAGTTCATCTAATGGCGCAACACCTTTGCTAGCCATTTTCTTCTTCATCATGGAAGTTATAAAGCTTTGCATAAATGGTAAAGCTTGAACCAAAACAGGAACTGGCATTGGCATTGGCATACCAGGATTACCTAAAGGAGAAACTTTTAAGTCTAAATCCTTTTCTAATAATTTTAAACCATAAAAAGTAAAAAATATCTCAACATCATAACCAAGAGCTGCTGCAGTTGATGATAATATGAATGGAGGATATGCCCAATCTAATGTCCCCTTAGTTGCAATCACTGCCATTTTTTTGCTCATAGTAATTCCTTCCTTATTTCGTAATGTTAATTTTGGTATATTATAAATACTGATAATCTGAGTAGCTTATATTATCAAAAGGGTAGTTTCAATAACCCTAAATGACTAGAAAATATAAGAATTAAGGATGTCAGTGGGCAGTATTAAGAAGTCTGAGCTTTTCCAGACTTAGTATCAAGGCGAAAGGATAGAAAAAATAGAAATAAACCAATTAATACCATTGGCAAGGACAAGATCATTCCCTGGGTTAGCCAGCCTCCAAAGATAAAGCCACCATCTCCCATATGAGCATCCGGTTGACGAACAAATTCTACCAGAAACCTAAACACGCCATACATCAAAACAAATAAAGAAGAAACTGCCATTTTGGGACGTGCTTTTTTTGCAAACAGCCATAAAACAATAAATAATAAAATACCTTCTAATATGAATTCATATAACATGGAAGGATGTCTTGGAAGTCCTAATGGGTCTGTTGGAAAAATCATTGCCCATGGCACATCAGTTGCTCTACCCCATAATTCAGCATTAATAAAGTTGCCAATACGTCCACATGCCAGACCAAATGGCACCACTAATGCAACTTCATCCATTAGTGATAAAAATGAGATACTATTCTTTTTTGCAAACCACCAAAGGCTGATAATAACACCGAGCAAGCCTCCATGAAATGACATACCTCCCTGCCAAATTCGTATTAATGTCAGTGGATCATGAATAAAATTATCAAAATTATAAAACAAGGTATAACCTAAACGCCCACCTAAAATGACGCCTAAAGCACCATAAAATAAGACATCTTCTATAAATTTAGTTGTTAAAAAAGTGGCTCGATTGTTAGCTTGATAAAGTTTAACTCGATAATTTAATAGCAACCAACTACCTGCAAAAGCAAGCAAATAGGTAATACCATACCAGTGTATCTGGGCAAAACCTAAATCTAAGGCTACCGGATCAATATTTGGATAAGTAAGCATAAAAGTTAAAAGTTAAAAGTTAAAAGTTAAAAGTTAAAAGTTAAAAGTTAAAAGTTAAAAGTTAAAAGTTAAAAGTTAAAAAAATTTTAGCGTATTAGTACCCTTGCGGTATAAGACTTTATGTATTCTGTTTCAGGAATTGCAGGATGAATTGGATGATCGGGTCCTTGCTGGCCTGTTTCTATAATTTGTAAATCTCTATCGATATGACCCGATGACTGAGTTAGGATTTTAATTAACTCAGGTTTAGCCAAATGATGTGAACAAGATGCAGATACTAAAATGGCATCTTTATTACAGACCTGCATGGCCATTTTATTCAGTTGAAAATAAGCCTGCGTACCTTTTTTTAAATCTTTTTTACGCTTAATAAATGCAGGGGGATCGACAATCACTACATCAAATTTTCTTCTCTCGGCTCGACAATTTTTTAGAAATTCAAATGCATCATTTTCAATAGTGGCAAGGTTCTGACAATGATTTAAATTCGCATTATCCTGTGCTTTTGATAAAGCATGAGCTGATGAGTCAACACAAGTTACTTCAGAAGCTTTTGCCTTAGCCATGGCAACCCCCCAACCACCAACATAGGAAAACAGATCTAGCACTGTTTTATCCTTGACATACTTCTGTAAAGATTGACGGTTCATTCTATGATCATAAAACCAGCCTGTTTTCTGACCGTTTAAAACATCGATAGAAAAATGACAATCATTTTCAATTAAATCTACGATAATAGAATCTGTTGAAGAATTCAGCCCCTGGCTTGAAAAAGCAATTTCGTTATATTGTTCCAGGTTTTCTAAGACTCGTGAATTAGTATCATTTCTAAATAATATCAAATGAGGATTAAAGATTTTTTTTAATGCATAAACCACATCATCTTTAACGGCTTCAATCCCTGCAGTCGTTATTTGTACAACAAAATTATCACCATATCTATCAACCACCAATCCTGGTAAAAAGTCACTTTCTCCATAAATTAAGCGATAAAATGGCTTTTTAAAGACTTTTTCTCGTAAGGAAAGCGCAACATTAATCCGATGCTTAATAAAAGAGTGGTTAAATTCCAGATCAGTTTTACGACTGACAAGGCGAGCACAAATTAAAGAATGAGGATTAACATAGACAAGACCTAAAGGTTTTCCAGAATAAGATAATAAGATTGCATATTCACCAGCAGAAAAACCTTTAAGTGGGCTTTTCTGTTGATCAATTTCATTGCTAAATATCCATAAATGGCCGGCAGTAATTCTTCGTTCCTGACCTTTGTTAAGATACAGGACTGCTGTTTCTGTTTTCAATTAACCATCCCGGCTACTAACAATATGACCGGCCTTAGCCAACATAGTATTAATTGCCTTAATTAAACGTACCGGATCGATTGGTTTTTGTAACCAGGCATTGGCGCCCATCGTTTTAGCATTATCTTTTTTAAATTCAGAATTTTCAGTCGTTAGCATGATAATAGGAGTATTATCATAACGTTCAATTTTTCTTAAACGACTGACCAGTCCAATGCCATTCATATTTGGCATATTGATATCACTTAACACTAAATCAAATTCTTCAGTTCTTGCAATATTTAAAGCTTCAACACCATCTTCAGCAGTCTCGACATCATGTCCTTCAGTCAATAAGGATGCTTTAACCATTTCCAGCATGACACGAGAATCATCAACAACTAATATTTTAGCCATAAATTTTCCTATCTTTTAGTATTAAGGAATTACAACTGTATTCCAAAACTTTTATTAAAACGTTCTTTAAACTCAGTCATAGTAAAATGATGATTTTGAGTACCATGGTGTTCAATTTTAATTGCTCCCATTAAACTAGCCATTCTGCCAGTCACTTCCCAGTCCATATCATTTAATAGACCATATAATAGTCCCCCTCTGAATGCATCACCACATCCAGTAGGATCTCTTATTTCAGAAACCTCTGCTGCTGGAATCATATAGGTTTTATCGGCGGTAATAATTTCAGCACCTTTTCCACCTAAGGTAACAATTAGTGCCTCAACTTCAGCAGAAACCTCCCCTGGATTCATTCCTGTTTTATCTAAGAACATTTGCATTTCATAGTCATTAACTGTCATCCAGGTGCATTGCCCAAGTAAAGTTCTTAACTCGTCACCACTGAACATCGGCATCCCCTGACCGGGATCAAAAATAAATGGAATTCCTGCCTGTGAAAATTGTTGTGCATGCTCTAACATGCCTTCTTTACCATCAGGAGAGATAATTCCAATGGCAATTCTATCTGCTTCTGATACTTTATTCTGATGAGAAAATCCCATAGCACCTGGATGAAATGCAGTAATCTGATTAGCATCATTATCGGTGGTAATAAATGCTTGTCCGGTATAGGCTTCATTGATAACCTTGATGCATTCACGACTAACACCGGTTTTATCCATCCATTGAGCATAGGGTTCAAAGTCTTTACCAACAGTGGCCATAGGGACAGCTGAATCACTTTGTAATAAATTTAGATTATAAGCGATATTACCTGCACAACCGCCATATTCACGGCGCATATCCGGTACCAGAAATGAGACATTCAGGATATGAATTTTATCCGGTAATATATGGTTTTTAAATTGGTCATGAAAAACCATAATATGATCATAGGCATATGAACCACAGATTAATGCTCTCATAATCTAAAAAATCCCCTTCAAAGTAAGTATTAACTAAAGTAATTATAAAGAATTATCAGCCATATAATTGAAGCATTGAGTAAAGCAATCAGTACAGCAGCAGAGCCAATATCTTTTGCACGACCTGAAAGTTCATGATGGTCAGAGCCGATACGATCAACTACGGCTTCAATAGCTGAATTAATTAATTCGACAATAATAACCAATAGCAGGCTGGAAATAAGTAAAAATCGCTCTATCCCGCTATCAGTGACCATTAAGGCAAATGGCGACAAAACTATCAACAAGGCTAATTCTTGCCTAAATGCCGCTTCATTTATATAAGCCGCACGCAAGCCTTTTACAGAATAACCAAACGCATTAATTATCCGCTGAAATCCAGTCGCCCCCGGTTTCATTTGATTAAATAATTTTAATGATCTTCTGACTCGACCAATTCAGCATAGGCATCCGCATCTAATAGCTCACTCAAGTCAGCATCATCAGATGGTTTAATTCTGATTAACCAACCTTCATGATAAGGCTCACTATTGACTATTTCAGGGGTATCATCCAATGCCTCATTTACCGCAACAACT
>JADGAU010000009.1 GCA_015231865.1 Gammaproteobacteria bacterium
AAATGCAGGCTACGTTACTTTTGATTTATGGCTCAATCACATAGTTAGTCTATGCTCAATCACCATAAATAAAAAAAGCCTTGCTGCATTTCCAAATATCAGCGGTATATCAATAGTAATGGAATGATCATGACAATAAAAAATTTACCCGAAAATGAACGCCCACGCGAAAAATTGATTAAATTTGGTGCCAATCATTTGTCTGATATCGAGTTACTGGCTATTTTTTTACGAACCGGTATAAAAGGCTTAACAGCTATAGACTTAGCAAGAAATCTATTACAGCATTTTGGTGGACTTAGACAATTGTTAAAGGCTGATGCTAAAACATTTTGTGAGGTGAAAGGCTTAGGACTCGCAAAATACTCACAACTACAAGCTTGCCTGGAACTATCATCCCGTTTCTTTGAGCAAACTCTGCAACAAACAACTGTTTTTAACTCAGTTGATATTACTAAGCGTTATTTAGCTAACAAGATAAGAGATAAGGAACATGAAGTTTTTACCTGTTTATATCTAAACAATCAACATTTTTTGATTCATGCAGAAGAATTATTTAGAGGAACGATTGATTCTGCTTCAGTTCACCCGCGTGAGATAGTTAAAAATGCATTAAGTTATAATGCTGCTGCCTTAATTATTGCTCATAACCATCCTTCTGGTATCGCAGAACCAAGTCAGTCAGATAAAATAATTACCGAGAAAATAAAATCCGCTCTAGAGCTTGTTGATATTCGTCTTTTAGATCATTTCATTGTTGGTAATAGTCAAATTACTTCTTTGGCCGAGCAAGGTTTTTTATAACTTTAGACTTTAATAATCATAATTCTTTATCTGTTCCCTGATAATAGTAATCATATTTACTTAAAATATCCTGCATAAAACTCCAGGCTTCGTTATAGCTTAAACCACTATCATCAGGAATAATCAACTTCACATATAAGCGTTCAGCATATTCTTTTTTAGCTTTATTTAACTTTTTATGTAGTTCTTTCATCGATAAAGATTGATATTGGTTTTGACTGCTTTCTCTATAACTAAGCTTTGCATTACCAGAAGTTTTTAAATAGCGAACCTCAACAACATATTTACCGACACTCGATCGGGCAGGTCGAATCAGTTTGTTATATTTTGCTTCCAACTCAGCATATTTTAGCTCTTTTTCATTATCTTCTTTTTCTGCTTTTTCAATCTCAGCCTGCATCTTAGCTAATAATTCATCCTTATTCAGGTTAGCCTTATTAATAATTTCTAATTCTCTTTGACTAACTAATAACTTCTGATCTGAGGCTGATAATTTATCCTGAATTAAAATAACCTGATCGGTTTTATCAGCCAATTGCTGTTTTAATAATAATATTTTGTCATGACTTTCTGATAACTTTTTTTCTAAATCTTTTTCTGTTTTAGCTAATAAAGCTCGTGCTTTTTCTAAAACGCTAACATTTGTGGTACTCTCATCTAACTTTAATTTCAGATCATTATTGGTCACATTTAAATCATAAAACCGTTTTTCCCAACCTTTAGTTTTTTCAAGCTGCAAGCCCAATTCTTTTTCTTTCAATTGGGCCAAGCTTTGTGAATCTTTCAGGCTTTTATTCTTTTCAGTCAACATACTATTTAACTTGGCAAGCTGTTGATTTAAAGTTATAACTTTAGACTGAAGAACATCTTCCTTATGTTCTTTCTGTTTTAGAACTTTATCCTTCTCTAGGATCTGTAAGGTTTTAATTGATATTTCTTCATGGCTTTTTGATAGCTGAAGCTTTAATAAGGCTAAAGTTGATTGCGCATGTTGTAAGCGCTCATCAAGAGTGATATTTTCTGCCTGGTTTTGCTCCGCTAAAGCATTGGTACGTTCCAATTCTTCAATCGATTGCTGTAATCTTTCAGAAATTTGTTTCTTAGCTTCTATACTTTCTAATAAGGCAGCATGCGTACGGTTTTTTTCATCAATTGTCGATTGCAATGCCGAACTTATTTTCTTTTCATGAGTGATTCGCTGTTTAAGTTCATTGACTAATTCCCAGTTTTTAACAATCAAAACCGTTGTTGCAATGAGAAATATCATCACAATAACCGTCATCACATCTGTGAAAGAGGGCCAAAAACTCTCTTCAACGATTTGACCATTATTTTGTCTTAAATCAATAAATCCATTTTGCATAGTATTAAAACTTTATGGTGGATAACAATAGAATAATTAGATATTAGGTTTGCGTGGCTGATTTAATAAAGCTTCCTGTTGACTTAGACTCAAACCAGAGGGATGACTTAAATCCTTTTTCGTTTGAGTTGCATTTGCAGGTTCTTCCATTTCAGATAACTCAGGTAATCTAAAACCTTTCGCTAATAGTTGATTAACTAAGCCAAGATTATTAGAAATTGCTTCAATTCTTTGATCATAACCACTAACCACATCATCAAGTTTATTGATAATTTGCATCATACTTTGCTGTGCTTCTTTCATTCCAGATGCTGTTTCATCCAGAGATTTAACTAAATGATCGACATTGCCTAAGATATTATTACCGCCCACAGGTGGACTAAAATGAGGCATTAGATTAATGCTACAAACTTGCTCTAACGCACTAAATAAGTTGGTCTGTATGTCTCTTAGTTTTTGATAAAAATAACCGAAAAACAAATAAGCGACTATCGCAGTTGTTGTTGTTGATAAAGCGGTAGACATTCCATGAATCACACTTCCCATTCCCGTCATATCACCAGTGCTTTCAATTAAATCAGAAGCCCCCATTAATGCGATAGATAAGGACACAATTGTTCCAAATACACCACACAAAATTAAGATGTTTGAAATATATCTTGGTAAGCTTAAGCGAGTACTTTCACTGGCAACTACTGTTGCCGCTAATGCTCCCTGATTTATTTCAGCTTTTCTTTGATTTAAAGCTACCATAGCTTCGTAACGCTTAACAATTAATGAATCCGTTGCCACTGATAAAGTTGGATTATTAGGCGACTGACGTAAATTGGTTAAAAATAATTCGAGTGCAGTTTCTTCGTGACGATAATGCAATAAAATATAAGCAGTACTAAATATACCCATCATAAACAATAATACAATCACCCCATTGATAACAATGCCTGCCATGGTTTCTTGATTAGCAAAGTAAAATTCCCACACCAGATTGAAATTAGTGATTAAACCCAAAATCAAAATAACCGCAAATATAATCATCTGTACTAAAACTTTAGAACTATAATTTGATTTAAAGTAAATCATGGTAGCTATCTCAACCTAAATTTCAATTTATTTTATTAGTAGAATTTTTAAGGTACGTATTCTAACTGAGTTTGCCTTATTAGCAAAGTCTAATAAGGCAAACATGTGCTATATATAGCCGTGATATATGCAATTGCAGCAATACTTTTTGCCTTTGCAGGCAAAGGTTTTGGTAAAACTATTGGTATATTAATTAATATCTTGCCGAACGCAATTTAGCAGCAAACTGGTTGCGATAATACATTAAAGCACTCATACCATTTGCTTTAATATCAACTGCCTTCCAACCATTACGAGTAAGAAGATAACGAAATTCGACTAAAACTTGTTGATTCTGGTTATATAAAATATCTGCCGAGACAACAGCTTCATTTTTACCAACTTGTTTAGAACGAAAGCCACTAATCATTGGTGGATTTTGACTGTAATTTACAATTTTATTAACCATATTAGTCACAAAAGTGCGCGTAAAGTCTGCTGTAAATAACTGCTTTTCCTGTGCTGGCATATGTGCATAATAACGCCCCGCTACCCAGCGTGACATATACTTAAAATCAAAATTCGGCGCTACTTCTGCAATAACAAAATTTGTCACCTCATCCATATTGCCGGGTAAAGGCTGAGAAAGAAAATATAAAACTTTTGCTAATGATTTTTCTAATAATTGTTGTGGGTTAAGTTCAGGCCTGGGTATTTGCACTGTAGATGCATGTAAAGCCGGTGCATGTACAACCGCTGCATTCATTTGTGGATTTGCCTGGAAGTGACTACTTGCTTGAACATTAAATGTTCCAAGAGCAATAATAATTGACGCTAATTTTAATGATTTGTGATAAGAAAAAACGTATTTAAATTCCATAAAATATCCTTTTAATAAATAATTACCTATAAACACATCTATTACCTTGCTTATAGAAAAATGTTCACGTATAATTCTGCCTCTTTAATTTGCAAGCGACAATCTGTATTTATATTTTATTAATTGAATATAAATTCCAATTTGTGCTTTGCACGTTGACGGTAGCATACTACAAACCACATCGATGATGTAATTTGTTTTAACAAATACCGTAATAATTTTTACTACTGTAAATATGGAGTTATTATCTTATGGCTAAGGTATGTCAGATCACGGGTAAACGTCCGATATCAGGGAACAATGTTTCTCATGCCAATAATAAAACAAAGCGTCGTTTTTTACCTAACTTGCAAAATCACCGTATTTGGGTAGAATCAGAAAGTCGATTTGTAAAATTATGTGTGAGCAAAAAAGGTCTTCGTATCATTGATAAAAAAGGAATAGATGTGGTTTTATCAGATATTCGTGGTCGCGGTGAGCGCGTATAATATTGACTATATTTGATATAGCCAATGACCAATGATAATAAATTAAGGAATTTATAATGCGTGATAAAATAAAAATGGTTTCATCAGCAAAGACTGGTCACTATTACACAACAACTAAAAACAAACGCACAATGACTGAAAAGTTAGAGATGCTAAAGTATGATCCTGTTGTTCGTAAGCACGTGATGTATAAAGAAGCTAAAATTAAATAAATTCAAGAACATTTGAGTTTAATAAAAAGTCCACTTTACCTTTTCGCGACTTATTTTACAGAGTTGGGTAGAAATTATAAGAGTTGGGTAGAAATTATAATTGATACTCCAGTTAAAAAATCGCAGGTAAAAACATCTTACGAAAAACCATAACATAAACTTTGTTATGGTTTTTTTATGCATGCCTTAATGAAGTTTACTAATTAATTTTCCTCTATCGTCGCTTAATACTTAATTGACTCTTCTTAATGATTAATAGAAATTTTAGAAAAACAGCAATTTTGAATATTATTTTATTTGACAATTATGACATGCAGACGGTTATAGTTGCATACCCTCGATAGGCCGGAGCTCTCCTTTTGAGACGCAAAAATGAATAACTTTAGGCTAACAAGATAAAATAAAACATACTTAACCAATGACTTCATTTTAGTTGGCAAACTTATATCCTTTGAGATATTATCTGGTGATAGTAAAATAAATTTAATAAATGTAAGATGAAAAGCAATATTTTAATCAAATCAATATTTTACCTTTAATCTCAAGCATATGTAATCAATCATATTCAGCAGGATTTGCAATTGTTCCTCAAAGCTCTAATGTTATTGGTACTTTTTACTCTTCTGTAGCTATTTAAGCTAAAGATGCATCCACTGCATGCTATAACTCTAGTGACTTACCATTAGTAGATAATGGATTTATAATTGATTCAAATTTAATTTCTATACAATTTTTATTAAACTGATAGTGATTCGGTTCATTTTTCTAAAATAGATTGATTTGGAATAACAGACACAAAATTAACTGGTAATAATGATATTGATGCGCCAATTCATTTAATATCCAGTCTATATTTGATTAAATAAGTTAATAGCAGTTTACTATAATCCAATTTTAAAACATATTTTGCGATGTTTGCATGTAAGCTCTGAATTAGAATTATATGAACTACTCTTTATAACCACACACCCTATTTCTACCAGAATTTTTTGCTTCATAAAGTGCTTTGTCTGAATTCTTTAAAAGCTCATCAATATTAATATCTGCACATTGTGTTGACACTCCAATGCTGCTTGTTACTGAAATATCAAACTCATTAAATTGTATTTTTGTTTGCTCTATTTTCTCTCTTAATATTTCAGCTTTTTTTAATGCGTCATCAATATTTATTTTTGGCAATAAAATAATGAATTCTTCTCCTCCCAATCGACAGCAAATATCAATATCTCGATGATTATCATCAATTATTTTTGCAAAATTTTTTAAAACTTCATCACCGCCATCATGACCAAATGTATCATTAACTTTTTTGAAATGATCTATATCAAATGCCATTGCACTAAGACAAAAATCTTGTTTTGTCATTTTAGGAATTGTTAGGTTAAGAGAATATTCCATTCCTCGTCGATTTAATAACTTTGTTAATGGATCGGTAATAGACTGAGAAACTAATATTTGATGTTCCCTAAATAATATTGATGCGATAAATCCAATGCCAACAAGTAAATAACCTGAAGAACTATTGATTAAACCAAGACTATGAGCTAAAGAAGGGTTGTCAGTCAAAGTAATTAAATATATTTGAATAATAGACAACATTACATGAGCAAAGACAGCAAATGTAATCATACCATCACCCCAATTTCTCTCTTTAATTGTGTTCTTAAAAGAGAAATAACCTATTGGTATATAAATAACTGTTCCATAAATTGAAAGAATAAGTAACTGATTAACTGTAGATGTTTGAAGTAAACAAAAAATAAGTAAAATGATAGTTAATGCAAGTAGTGCTTTTTTTATAGCTGGATGACATCTGTTCTTTGATACGGCAATTAATAATAAATAACCACATGCAACATAGGAGAAACTACCCCATGTAAGGTTTATGTATTGTTCATAAGCATTACTTAAACCACCAACGACCCAACCTAATAGACCCACGATAAAATACACCGTATATATTTTAATCATACCAAGGGGCAATTCGGTATTACGTAATCTTAATAGAATGATAATTATTGACAGTACTTCGACTATCATTAATATAAAAAGTGAAATTGAATAGACTTCTAAATTATTTTCTATCATAAAAATTTTTTATTTGAATAATCAGATAAGTCTAACTTAAATATCTAAATTAGCAAGTCTAGAAGTTTGGATTTAAGTTTATAGTAAGGTTTAACTTTTAAAAGGATGTAAAAGTTAGCAATGGCTGTTTTGTATCCCCCCTGCATGTCACTGAAATATATTTATCAATCAAGCCAACGTCCCTTATCCATCACATAAGGTTAAATAGATTTTATTGTTGTCAAATTTTGAATAAACAAAATTTCTATTCTTCAACTTTTAAAGCTTAAACATCTATATTTTCCTGATTTCAGTCAATCCGGAAATTTGATAAGAATTATTTTGATAGAATGATTACTAATACCAAACAAAGTGAGTGACTCTGACGTGATTTACTTTTGCTGAGGCTGTCTGAGTGAAACGAGTTCCTCAGCAAAAAGAAATTATGGCAGAGTTACTTACTTTGAAACCAACTATCCCATCACTTACTGTAACACTAGCGAACTTCCAGAACATGAGACTATCCTTATTTATACCCGTGATATTTGGAAATGCAGCGAGGCTTTTTTAAATTTTGATGATTGAGCATAGACAAACTATGTGATTGAGTCAAAATTTAAAAGTAACGAAGCCTGCATTTTCAAAGATTATGGGTATATGGTAAACCAATCAACTTTTAAATAAGTAATTAAGATCAAGTTAAGCCTTAGGCAATCTGCTAGCTCGTTTACGTTCACTTTCCGATAAAATGCGCTTACGGATACGAATAAAATTAGGTGTTACTTCAACTAATTCATCTTCGGCAAGAAATTCCATTGCCTGCTCTAAAGTTTGTCTAATGGGTGGCACTAAAGTTACTGCTTCATCAGTACCTGATGCGCGAACATTAGTTAACTGCTTTCCTTTGAGTGCATTAACAACCAAATCATTATCCCGGGAATGAATACCAATCACCATGCCTTCATAAATATCGACACCAGCACCTAAGAATAAACGTCCTCTATCCTGTAAATTAAACAAAGCAAAACCAACCGATTTACCCTGACCATTACTGATCAAGACACCATTTTTACGTTTAGATAAATCAGCATCCATATAATTACCATAATGTGAAAAATTATGATAAAGCAAACCACTTCCTGAGGTCATCGTTAGGAACTCTCCCTGGAAGCCTATTAATCCCCGTGCAGGAACAATATATTCTAAACGAACACGACCATGACCATCGGGTACCATATTCTTAAGCTCACCCTGACGTTCACCAAGTTGTTCCATTATCTTACCCTGATGGATTTCTTCGACATCAACACTCACTTCCTCATAGGGTTCCTTTAATTCACCATCAATGACTTGGGTAATTACTTCGGGGCGAGAAACTCCTAACTCAAAACCTTCACGCCTCATCGTTTCAATTAAAATTCCAAGGTGTAGTTCTCCTCGGCCTGAAACTTTAAATTTGTCGGCATCATCAGTGCGTTCAACACGTAGGGCAACATTATGTAATAACTCTTTTTCCAAACGTTCAAAAATTTGTCTTGAGGTAACAAACTTTCCATCTTGCCCTGCAAACGGTGAGGTATTCACCTGAAATGTCATACTAACGGTAGGTTCATCAACGGTTAATGCAGGTAATGCTTCAACAGTATTAGGATCACATAAGGTATCGGAAATATTTAATGGATCTAGTCCAGTAAAGGCAATAATGTCACCTGCCTGTGCTTCTTCCACCTCAATTTTTTCCAGACCTTTGAAGGAAAATATTTTTAGAATTCTTGCTTTGCGGACTTTGCCTTCTACGTCAATCACCGATATCGGGCTGTTTGCTTTAACAGAGCCACGCTTAATACGGCCAACACCAATAATTCCGGTATAAGAATTATAATCAAGACTCGTTACCTGAAGCTGAAAAGGGCCGTCCACATCAACATTAGGAGGGCTAACTTTTTCAACAATTGCTTCAAATAGTGGCTGCATATTCCCTTCTCTGACAGAAGAGTCTTCTGAGGCATAACCATTAATAGCTGATGCAAAAATAAACGGGAAGTCTAATTGTTCATCGGTCGCTTCAAGACGATCAAATAAGTCAAAGGTTTCATCAATCACCCAATCTGGACGTGAACCATCACGGTCAATTTTGTTCACAACAACAATAGGATTAAGTCCTAAATCAAAGGCTTTTTGAGTCACAAAACGAGTTTGAGGCATTGGGCCTTCTTGTGCATCAACTAACAAGAGCACACTATCGACCATGGATAAAACTCGCTCAACCTCTCCACCAAAGTCCGCATGTCCCGGTGTATCAACGATATTAATATGATAGCCATTCCACTCAATTGCTGTGTTCTTGGATAAAATAGTAATGCCCCGTTCTTTTTCAAGATCGTTTGAATCCATTACTCTATCATCAACTTTATCTCTTTCTGAGAATGTACCGGATTGTTTTAATAGTTCATCCACTAGCGTAGTTTTGCCATGATCAACGTGCGCAATGATGGCAATATTTCTTACCTTATTAATATCTTTCAAGAGAGTTTCCCAATTTCAGAGTAATGTTTAAAATATATTAAATACCGCAGCAATTTATAAAAGGATGCTGTATCTTTGAAAAGCACGCTATTATACAATAAATAATAACAAAACATCACTTGCATTAACCTTGGTATATCAATTAAGGCCTAAAGTTTTTTTTTTGCTTGTCGTTATACAGTTTATAAAAATCATTTTTAAAGTATAGGGAATCAATATGGGTGCTACTGCTGAAGATATCTCTTCGTTGAATGAAGATAGTTATTTAACTACTGGACTTAGAGCTTTTACTTTCTGGATTACAGAAACGCTTTACGCCATAGATATTTCAAAAGTATTAACAATCAGTCAAGATTTAGATAATATTCAGAATATTCCAACTAAGGCAAAGGGCTTATTGGGCATGACGGAATTTCAGGGACATGCGATTCCTGTTATAGACTTTGCTAATTTATTAGATCTTAAATCTGGCACAGAAGCATCTCATGAGTTGATTCAATTATTTACAGATAAAGAAAATGAACATCATGATTGGTTAAATGCTCTAGAAAAAAGTATTGTTGATGGCTCACCTTTCACCAAAGCGAAAGACCCACATCAATGTGCTTTTGGTAAATGGTACAATCAATTTGAAACCAGAGACGAAAGTCTTGAAATTATTATGAAGGACTTTGATGAACCTCATAGAAGGATTCATGCATTGGCCGACAAATTATTATCAATGAAAGTAGACGGACAAACCAAAGAAGCACTTAAAATATTATCACTTGAACGAGATATTACGATGAAACGTTTAAGTCGACATTTTGCCCATGCTAAAGAGCAAGTGTCGGATTCTAGCAGACAAGTATTACTCTACATTACAGAAGATGGGTTTACACCCACTATTGCTTTAAGAATTGATGAAATTCATGATGTTATCGATTTTAAACCAGAACAATTTAAACCGATGACAACGCTAAAAGCTATTTTCCAGGGCGACGAATCTAAACTTATTACCAATTATATGAAGCTAGACAAAACGTCTGATTGTTTATTAATAAATGCTTCTAAAATTCACGAAGTTGTAAAAGAGTTTGTATAATACAATATCCTTTGGTCAAAGGAAGTGAGTAAGTTTAAACACTCACTTATTCACTTCCTATTTGTTATTAAACGTTAAATCTAAAATGCAACACATCTCCATCCTGAACAATGTATTCTTTTCCTTCAACTCTTAATTTTCCTTTTTCTTTTGCACCAGATTCCCCTTTACATTCAATAAAATCATCATAAGCAATTACTTCTGCTCTGATAAATCCACGTTCAAAATCCGTATGAATGACAGCTGCTGCCTTTGGAGCTGTTGCACCAATTTGTACAGTCCAGGCCCTAACTTCTTTAACCCCGGCAGTAAAATAAGTTTGTAACTTTAATAAGTGATAACCAGCACGAATAACACGGTTCAAACCCGGTTCTTCAAGGCCTAAATCGGCTAAGAATTCATATCTTTCATCATCTTCAAGCTCAACCATTTCAGCTTCGATAGAAGCGCAAACACTAACCACATCTGAGCCTTCCTTCTCTGCCAAAGCAGTTACGCTATCAAGATATTCATTATTTTCAAAACCATCATCACTAACATTTGCAATATAAACGGTTGGTTTTAAAGTTAAAAGCTGCAAATCCCGGATCAGTAATAATTCATCATCACTTAAGCCAATTGTTCTGGCTAATTGACCTTCACCCAGAGCTTGTTGAACTTTTTCTAACGTCGCTTTCTTTTTCAAAGCATCCTTATCACCACTTTTAGCAATTTTAATAGTTTTTAATAAACTTTTTTCGACCGAGTCCAGATCTGCAAAAATTAGTTCGGTATTAATAATTTCTATGTCATCAATGGGATCAATTTTTCCTGACACATGAACAATATCTTCATCTTCAAAACAACGAACAACGTGTCCAATTGCATCAGTTTCACGAATATTTGCTAAAAATTTATTACCTAGACCTTCCCCCTTAGAAGCACCTTCAACTAAGCCTGCAATATCTACGAACTCAATAGTCGTTGGTACTATTCTCTCAGGTTTGACTATATCAGCAAGAGAATTTAAACGTGGGTCAGGAACTGGAACTATCCCAACATTAGGTTCAATGGTACAGAATGGATAGTTTTCTGCCTGAATTTTTGCCTTTGTTAAAGCGTTAAATAAAGTTGATTTTCCTACATTTGGTAAACCCACTATGCCGCACTTAAATCCCATAATTACTTATCCTTTGTGTGTAAACGATTCATTGCTTTATCCATATTCCCGGATATTACATCAGGAATTACGCGCAAAACATCATCAAATCCCTGATAAATAAGCTCCCGTTCAGATTTGCTTGCATTACTTAGCACATATTGACTGACTAATTTTTTATCCCCAGGATGATCAATTCCAATTCTTAGACGATTAAAGTCTTTTGATTGAAGCTGGTTAATTGTATCTCTTAAACCATTATGACCGCCATGACCGCCAGATTTTTTTAATTTCATAACACCAAGAGGGATATCTAGCTCATCATGAGCAAGCAAAATATTTTCTGGTAAAATTTTATAAAAATCCGCAATAGCCCTAATTGCCTGTCCGCTTCTATTCATAAAATTTTGAGGCTTCAATAATCTAACCATATTGCCGGCAATGTTAATATTGCTTTGCTCCGAAAAAAACTTCTTTTCTAATCGAAAAGGTTCAGCCAATTTATCTAACCTTAACAATTCATCAACAAACCAGAATCCTACATTATGTCGATTATTTTCGTACTCTGGGCCTGGGTTACCTAAACCTACAATTAATTTAATCATTACATTTCAATATTAACAAAGTCTACATGTTCAAAATGATGGATATAAATAAAAATGCCCATCAAATTGACAGGCACTTTATCAAACTAAAAGCTCACTATGAAGATTATTCAGAAGTTTCTGCTTCTCCTTCTTCATCACTAGCTTCCTTCTCACCACGAGGCTTAATAACATTGACAATTGGTAAGTCATGATCTTCTCCAAGAGCCAACTCAGGAATTGAAACACCTTCAGGTAGAACAATTTGTGACAAATGTAAAGACTCACCCATATCAATAGAACCTAAATCAACTTCAATATATTCAGGAAGATCCTTAGGTAAACAAGCAATTTCTATATCAGTCTTCAAGTGAGAAATAATACCACCGGCTTTAACGCCAGGTGCTTTTTCTTCATTGATAAAGTGAAGTGGTGTGTGTACATGTAATAAATGATTTTCATCAATGCGCTGAAAATCAACATGCATTACATTATCCTTTGACGGATGACGCTGTAAATCTTTAACAATAACTTTTTCAGCATTACCATCACAGTTTAAAGTTAAAATATGGGTAAAAAATGCTTCATCTTCAACCGCATTATTAATTTCATTTGCAGCCAAAGTTAACATCATAGGATCTTTATTTGAACCGTAAACAATTCCTGGCACTTTATCAGCATGACGTAGGCGGCGGCTCGCACCTTTACCATTGTCAGTTCTGATATTTGCATTAATAGATAAACTAATACTCATAAAAAATACTCCATTTAAAAAATTATGATTATCACCGCGACCAATGATAACCGCTTACACCGTTTTTAATTGAACGATAAAACAATAGATTCAGTTTTCAGTTTTCAGTTTTCAGTTTTCAAATAACTGTCAACTAGCTACTGTCAACTCTTAATCCATATACAATGAACTAACAGATTCTTCCTGATGAATACGGTTCATAGTTTCAGCTAAAATCATCGAAATACTTAACTGCCTAATTGTTGGGCATTCTTTTGCATTTTCTCTCAAAGGAATTGTATCCGTTACCACGACTTCATCTAATACTGAATTATTAATGTTTTCAATCGCTTTTCCGGATAAAACCGGATGCGTTAAATAGGCCATCACTTTCGATGCTCCGTGCTTTTTTAATGCCGCAGCAGCTTGACATAAAGTTCCCGCAGTATCAACAAGGTCATCAATTAAAAGACAGGTTCTGCCTTCTACATCACCAATAATATTCATGACTTTAGCTACATTGGCTTTGGGTCGACGTTTATCAATAATTGCTAAATCGGCATCATCTAACCTTTTGGCTAATGCTCTAGCCCTAACTACACCACCAACATCCGGTGAAACAACCATTAAATCTGGATACTTTTGTCGCCAGATATCGCCAAGTAAAACAGGTGATGCATACACATTATCAACCGGCATATCAAAAAAGCCTTGAATTTGATCAGCATGTAAATCAACCGTTAATAAACGATCAATACCTACGCCACTAAGCATATTAGCAACTACTTTCGCGGTAATTGCAACACGTGAAGAACGAGGTCTTCTATCCTGTCTGGCATATCCAAAATATGGAACAACCGCTGTGATTCTTCTTGCTGAGGAGCGTCTAAGCGCATCAGCCATAATTAATAATTCCATCAGGTTATTATTTGAAGGATAACAGGTGGGTTGAACAATGAAAACGTCCTTGCCTCGGACATTTTCTAAAATTTCAATCATAATTTCGCCATCACTAAAAGTATCGACTGAAACTTTCCCTAGAGGAATATTTAAATGTCGTACAATACTTTGAGCAAGGAATGGATTAGCGTTACCAGAAAACACCATCATGTTGTCTTCAATCACTTTAACTATACCTCATGTTAAAACCGGGGCTCACGCAAAAATCAGATGATGTTCAATTGAACCAGGCAAAAATTAAGCTGATTATAATGATATACAACTAAAGTTTAATACTATTGTCATCTCTATGAGCAACAATATTAATAATCACAATTTACTGAATCTGTTTATTTAAAGACAAACACAAAAAAATGGCTGGGCCGGCAGGATTCGAACCTGCGCATACCGGGATCAAAACCCGGGGCCTTACCGCTTGGCGACGGCCCAACAATATACGCGAATAACAATGTAAGCGAATAACATTGTTCGTTAATAAAGCGTATGTCTGTAAAAACGAGGGGGAATTATAATAAACAATTATTTTTTTGTCACACTTTTTTTGAAATTTTGTTAAATTTTTACAAATTAAGTGCAGATTTACCACAATTTCATAATGATTGTGCATAAAATCCTTTTAGATTTTCTGGAAGCTTATTTTTTATTTCCAGACAAGACTGCTCTGAATCAAATTCACTAAAAACACAAGCACCTGTACCAGTCATTCTGACTTTTGCAAATTGGGACAACCAATCATAAGCACATTTGACTTCTGGATATTCGTTTAGAACTATTTTTTCAAATACATTTGTTGTTTCACTTTTGGTATAATTATCAATCGTTAATAGCTCGCAGTTTCGATTAAGTTTATCTGATTGAAATAATAATTTCGTAGAAATATGCACTGAAGGTGTAAGAACAAAAAACCATCGTTTAGGTAAAACGATATCCGTTAGCTTTTCACCGATTCCTTCAGCCCAGGCATTTTTACCATAAATAAAGATGGGTACATCTGCGCCAATTTTTGCAGCAATTGAAATTAATTCCTGTTTTGATAAGTCCAGAGACCATAACTTATTTAGCGATAATAAAGTTGTCGCAGCATCACTGCTACCACCACCAAGACCTCCGCCCATAGGAATTAATTTTTTTAAAGCTATATCTAGCCCATATGCTTGACTATTATCCAATAAATTTCTTTTTTGGGCATAATTTTTTAATAAAATAGCACTTTTTAAAATCAGATCATTATCCGGATTAATATTTTGAATTTGATAAAGAGCACTAATTTGCTGATCATCTCTTGGGCTAAAACTAATTTCATCATAATAATCAATTAACTGGAAAATGGTTTGCAGATTATGATAGCCATCAGTTCTTTTGCCGGTAATATGTAGAAACAGGTTTAGTTTTGCCGGCGCATAAAAAGTTTGATTTTGTTCAAATAGCATTTTGTTAGGCACGATTTCTGATAAATACTTTAATTCTATAGGCTTTATTTTCTGCTATTACTTTTATAGGAAAGTCTGACTGTAGTGATTTATAAGTATATTGAATTTTCCAGTCATGTTGAATAATTTTCAATAATTGCCCTGATTTGCTCAGCGTCACTACCTTAAAATCAATTAAAGGATTGGTTTGTCCAAAAATCCAGTGCTCTAAAGAAGGAAGAGGAATTTCAAATCCAAATTGTTTGGATAATAATTGCTGTAGTGAAAAGTCCGTATAAATTTCACCATTCATGGCTAGTCGATTGAATTCAGTATTACCGTGTTTTACTTGTGATAGCTCCATTTGTGTTTCACCAAATGGGCCGCTAAATACTAATTTTCGCTGTTCACTATCCTGCATTAAAGTTTGTTTTGACCACTGAAAGCCTGCATGCCAATTATCCTCTTCACTAATGATGGCAATCTTGCCTTTTAGCACCCAGTGTTTAGGGATAAGCAAAAGATTCTTATTTCCTGGCTGCTGACGAGTTGTTTTATAAACCGATTCGTTTTCTGAAAAACTGGCACAGGATGTCAGTATTGCTAACATTATCGTAAGCAGGATGAAATTAAAAATAAATTTTGACAAGGAAATGAATTACTCTAATTAATTTCTTTTAAGAAACGTTCAATCGTTTTTTTCAGAATTTGATGTTCAGGATTTTTAGTAATCGCTTTTTGCCAAACTTTCTTTGCCAATTCGCGATTATCTAATTGCCATAAAACTTCACCATAATGAGCACTAATTTCTGGATCTTGATCCAGTTTATAGGCTTTTTCTAAATAATGAAGCGCTTTCTCTAATGAACCCTGCTGATAAAGCACCCAGCCCATACTATCAATGGTTGCCATATCATTAGGGTTAAGTTTTAAGGCTCTCTCTATATAACTTTGTGCTTCTTTATAACGTTTTGTTTTTTCTGTTAATAAGAAACCTAAAGTATTTAATACATTACTATTGTTCGGCTCTTTTTTTAAAATATAAAGTAAATCCTGTTCCATCTCATTGATTAAATCTAATTTTTCAGCCGTTAATGCCCGATTATAGTACAGTTCGATATATTCGTCTTTATTCGCTTCATAACTATGAATGGCAATTGATTGGCTATAAGCATCAAAAGCTTTTTGATAGGATTTTGATTGAAAGTAGATATCTCCTTTTAATCGAGACAGGGTTCGCTTTTGTTCTTCTTTTTGCGGCGATAATGTTGACAATATCTCAATTGATTTTTGGAAATTTTTTAATTCCGCATAAATCAATATTTTATTTAAAGCTGCCTGATAAACATAATCATTATAAGAAACCTTATTAAACCAACTCAAAGCTTCTTGATATTTTTTCTTTTCAAGAAGAACCTTGGCAATAGCATAAGCAACCTTACTTTGTTCTTCTTCATCAACTTTTGCTTCTGATTTAAACTCATAATATTGTTTAAAAAACTTAAGCGCAGTTTGATATTCCTTAATCTCCAGAGCTAAGAGTGCAACTTCATACAAAATACGTCTATTATCCTTAACCGTTTCAGTAATTATTTCTAGTTGTTCAAGGGATTTAAGGTTTTGCTTTCTATCTAATAAGTATTTGGCATATTCCAAGCGTACCATAACCGGTGACTCTGCAGCATTAACAGCGTCAAGGTAAATAGCTTCAAGGTTATCAGCCCCATTAAATTTTTTATAAATTTCCAGCTTAATTAACAATGCCAGGGTATTATTTGGATTTAGACTTAAAGCTTTATCAATCTTACTGATTGCATCATGCCCATCTTTATAATGGCTAAGAAACTTAGCCCAGCTGACATAAAGATAGAAATCATCGCGAAATTTTTGTTGTAATTTTGAGAAAATGAAATTAATTCTTTTTTCACTTTTAATTGGTGAAATAAACATCTCAATTTTCTTGAACCCATCTTTCGAATCTTTTGCAGATAAGATAACATCTTCAAGACTATCAGCCGCCTCAGCATCACGCTTAAGGTTAATTAAAACTGCCGATTTTATTTGGTTGATATGAGTATTTCCTGGTTCAATTTTCTCCCATAACTCAGCTGCATGAAGCATGTATTCATTATTCTTACTCGCTAAAGCTGCCTTAATTACCAGTTTATTTAATCGCGGGTCTGATGTTTCCGTCATTAATCTTAAGTAGATTTTATATGCTTTATCATAATCAGCATTATCATAGGCAATTGCAGCAATAAGAAAATCATATAGTAGTTCCCCTGTTAATTGATGATGGGGATATTCAACTTCTGTCTGCTTATCTTCAACAGGCTTTGATTTGTTTACTGCCTCATCATTTTTTAATAAAAGTGTCTGACAAGCAGATAAAGTCAGTACTAACAAGGTTAATACAACTAACTTCAAAAAAAATGAAGTGTTGATATGAAAGAGTTTTAATTTAAAATTGATTTTTGTGGACATAAATAAAATTAACGCTGTCACAGTTTCTATAGATTAATGATATAATATCAAATTTATTGATCAGATCATAACTAACATATACGAATGTCATTTTTAGCAATTGGCCTAAACCATAAAACAGCTCCTGTTGAGATAAGAGAGAAACTATCATTTCCCGCTGAAACTATCCAGGATGCTTTGCACCATTTTATTTCCAATACCCTGGTGAGTGAGGCTTCAATTTTATCAACCTGTAATCGTACAGAAATCTATTGCAATATAAATATTGATGACAATGATGATGATTCAACTCATAGCATAGAAAAAAATGTTAATTCAATTGTTATTGACTGGATAAAAAATTATCTTAATTTAGCAGATGATAATATAGAACAATATCTTTATATTCATCAGGATAAATTAGCAATTGTTCATATGCTTCGTGTTGCCAGCGGACTTGATTCCATGGTGCTGGGCGAACCTCAAATTCTTGGACAAATGAAAACAGCTTTTCATACAGCCAAAGATACTGGCACGATTGGTCAGCTATTACATAAATTATTTCAGCATACCTTTAACTGCGCTAAACAAGTTCGAACTGATACGGCTATTGGCGAAAGTGCGGTTTCTGTTGCCTTCGCTTCAGTCAGTCTAGCTAAACAAGTATTTAGTGATTTTAATCGTCATACGGCCTTATTAATTGGTGCCGGAGAAACCATTGAATTAGTTGCCCTGCACTTAAAAGAAGTTGGTATCAAACAAATCATTATAGCCAATCGAACGATTGAAAAAGCACATACCATTGCATCAGATGTTAATGGTTATGCCATTGGTTTAGATGAAATACCTGATCATCTAGCTGAAGCTGATATTGTTATTTCATCGACAGCCAGCCCCGTAACACTAGTAGATAAATCAATAGTTGAACAGGCAATTGCTAAACGAAAACAAAGACCCATGTTAATGGTCGATATTGCAGTGCCAAGAGACATTGATGAGCGGATCAATGAGATCGATGATGTTTTCCTTTATACTGTTGATGATTTAACAGATATTATTAATGAAGGCTTAAAGTCAAGACAGGAAGCAGCTGTTAAGGCAGAGGACATTATTGAAACCCAGGCAGTACACTTTATGTCCTGGATTAAGTCATTAAAGTCAATTAATACACTTTGTCGTTTTAGAGAACAGGCTGAACACATCAGAGATGTCGCCATTGAAGAAGCCATTAAAGATTTAAATAATCATCAACCTGCTGAAGAAGTGATTAAAAAATTGGCAACTCAATTAACGAACAAAATAATTCATACACCCAGTATACAAATTAAACAGGCTGGTATGGATGATAGAGAAGATATCATCAAAGCAGCCTGTACCATCTTTAAACTTAACTAAACAGCGAATTAACTTGAAAGACTCTATTTTATCCAAGCTTCAAAATCTAGCCGAACGCTATGAAGAAATCTCTTATCTTTTATCAGATTCAGAAGTGATTAATGATCAAAATCGTTTTCGCGATTTATCTAAAGAATATGCCGAATTACGCCCTCTTGTTGAATGTTTCGAACAATATCAAACTCAGATCACAACCAGAGATGATGCGCTTGAAATGTTAAAAGACAGCGATCCAGATATTAAGGAAATGGCTGACGAAGAACTAAAAGAGTCTAAGGCAGCAATTGATGAAATTTCTTTAACTTTGCAGAAAATGCTATTACCTAAGGATCCCAATGATGATAAAAATATCTATCTCGAAGTAAGAGCGGGTACTGGTGGTGATGAAGCTGCTATTTTCTCTGGCGACTTATTTAAAATGTATGCTCGTTATGCAGAAAGGCAAAGATGGCAAATAGAAATCATGTCAGAAAACCTGGGTGAACATGGTGGTTATAAAGAAGTTATTGTTCGAATTGTTGGTCATGGCGCCTATTCAAAATTAAAATTTGAATCTGGAGCTCACCGTGTACAGCGCGTACCGGAAACAGAGTCTCAGGGACGTGTCCATACCTCAGCCTGTACCGTTGCCATAATTCCTGAAGTTGATGATGTTGATGCTATTGATATTAATCCCAAAGATTTAAAAATTGATACGTTTAGAGCTTCCGGTGCTGGTGGTCAGCACGTTAATAAAACTGACTCCGCCATACGTATTACCCACTTACCAACTGGCGTCGTTGTTGAGTGCCAGGATGAACGTTCACAACACAAAAATAAAGCCAGAGCCTTGAATGTTTTATCATCAAGATTGCTAGCAGCAGAACAGGAAAAGCAGCAGGCAGAACAATCAGAAAACCGAAAACTACAAGTTGGTAGTGGCGATCGAAGTGAACGTATTCGCACTTATAACTATCCTCAGGGACGTATTACCGATCATCGTATTAATTTAACGCTTTATAAATTAGAAGAAGTCATGCAAGGTGATTTAGCATCCGTTATTGATCCTTTAATTAATGAATATCAAGCAGATCAATTAATGGCCATGTCTGAGTAGAGATGTCTATCTCTCTAAGTATCAAAGACTTAATTTCAGGCGCCGAAAAAAAATTTAATACGGTATCATACTCAGCCCGTCTTGATGCCGAGTTGTTATTAATTGAAAGCCTTAATCGATGCGAACAAGGTAAAAATTATTCCCGTTCTTTTTTACGTACCTGGCCAGACAAAATAATTGAATCAAAGGCCGTTGAAAATTTCCATTCCCTATGCCAGCAAAGACTTGCTGGTAAACCCATTGCCTATATATTAGGTCATCAGAGTTTTTGGCATTTTGACCTGAAAGTGACAGAAGACACCTTAATTCCTCGCCCTGATACAGAAACCCTAATAGAAACAGCCCTGACTCATTTACCTGATGGAAAAACATTAAAAATACTGGATTTGGGCACTGGCAGTGGCGCTATAGCCCTAGCTTTAGCCTATGAACGACCATTCGCTGAAGTTTATGCCACAGATATCTACTTACCAACTGCACGTATTGCACAAAGTAATAGAGAGCAAAATAATATACAAAACCTTAGTTTTATAATATCCGATTGGCTAAGCGCTTTTAAACCCAATCAATTTGATATGATAGTCTCTAACCCACCTTATATTGATGCCGACGATGACAAACATCTTAAAACACTTAAATATGAGCCCTCACGAGCCTTAATTTCCAAAAATCATGGGTTGTCAGATTGCCAAACAATCATCCAACAGGCAAAACAACATTTAAAACAAAATGGAATGCTTATACTGGAACATGGCTATGATCAGGCCAAAGAAATTTATAACTTTTTTCAAATCGAAAACTATCAACAAATAAATCAGCAAAAAGATCTGGCAAATATTATCAGAGTCTCTTATGCAAAAATCTAAATATATCTAGGGCCTGACAGACCCTAGTTACCCTCTATTAGAAATAAACTGAAATATTTAGGAAATTACAATCCTAACGATAAAGCCGGATGCTCTTGCAACGATACTCGTGATATTAGTTCAAAGATTATGGCGATATAAAAGCTTATATTACCTATTAGTAAATAGATCCTATAGATTTTTGTTCTGATAAATATTAATATCTAATTTACTAACCCATATATCAGGAAACATACATGGCAAAATTTGCATCAATTCAAATGGCTTCAGGACCCAACGTCAGTGCTAATTTAAGTGAAGCCGAACGCTTGATAAAAATGTCAGTTGAAAGCGGTGCAGAATTAGTTGTATTACCGGAAAATTTTGCGCTAATGGGAATGAAAGATCTGGACACCCTGAAAATTGCAGAAGATATTAATAACCCTGGAGAAATTTTAGAGTTTCTATCAAACACTGCAAAATATTTTGGAATTTGGTTATTAGGTGGAACTGTTCCAATCAAAACTAATGATACGAGCAAAATTCTTTCCGCCAGTATTTTATTCAATGATAAAGGGGAACAAGTTGCGCGCTACGATAAGATCCATCTTTTTGATATGGACTTATCTGAATCAAGTGGTGCATATCATGAATCTTCATTTACTAAGGCTGGTTCAGATATAATAACTATTGACTCTCCATTTGGAAAACTTGGAATTGCCATTTGCTATGATATTCGTTTTCCTGAATTATTTAGAAAAATGACCAAAAGCGGCATGCAGATTTTATTGCTACCTTCTTCTTTTACAGCGATTACAGGTCAGGCTCATTGGGAAATTTTAAACCGTTCCAGAGCAATTGAGAATTTATGTTATGTTGTTACGTCTGCACAGGGTGGATACCATGTGAATGGCAGGGAAACATATGGGCATAGTATGATTGTCTCTCCCTGGGGGAAAATCTTAGATCAATTAAATAGTGGTTCTGGTTTTGTTATTGCTGATGTTGATAAAAATTTTGTTGAAGAAACCCGCAATAATTTCCCAGTCCTGGAACACCGTAAACTAATTTGTGATTTTACGGAAATAGCATAGTCTTTCCGGATTATCCCATGGATAATCAGCTAGTCTTTAAAACTGAAAAGTTCTCAATTAATGAAAATAAAGTACTGCGTGCTTAATACTTAAATCATCCGGATCATTACTGATTTCAAAGCCAATTGATTTAATTAAATCTAACATTTTGACATTATTACTTAGAATTTCGCCCTCCATTTTTTCAAAGCCTCTATCTCTGGCAATTTGTATTAATTTATTCATCATTAAATGGCCAATACCTTTATGCTGCCACTTATCTGAAATAACCAGTGCAAATTCGCAACTAGTATTGTCAAGATTGGTAATGTAACGAACAACACCAATTTCTTCTTCTAAATCGAGGTTGGTTTTAACTGCGATTAAAGCCATTTCATTATGATAGTCAATTTGTGTAAAACGAACTAACATTTCCTGGCTTAATTCCTGTAATGAACTCATAAAACGAAAGTATTTAGCTTCTTGTGACAGTTCTCGTATAAACTTTTGTTCTATCTCTGCATCTTCAGGGCGAATGGGTCGAATGATGATATTAGTACCATCATTTAATTGCTCATGAACAATCAAATGTGAGGGGTATGGGTGTATTGCGAGGTGTTGATAGGGATCTGTTGAAGGTTTTGGATATTCAACACGAAAACGGGCATCAACCGCAACTATTTCTTTATCATCAACAATTAAAGGGTTGATATCCATTTCTACCACCCAGGGTAGTTCGCAGGCCAGGTTTGAAACTCGGATTAGTACCTCAATCAATAATTCTTTATTAATTGCAGCCAGATTTCTAAATTTATCCAGCATTTTTGAAACTTTTGTTCTATTGATTAAATCCAAAGCAAGGCTTTCATTTAAAGGCGGTAATGAAATTGCAGAATCACGCATAACTTCAATTGAAGTGCCTCCACTACCAAAACTAATCACTGGTCCAAATACAGGATCACGTAAAATTCCCACCATCAATTCTCTACCATTGGTACTTCGATACATTTTTCCAATGGTGACGCCAATAATTGTAGCCTCTGGACTATTTTGCTTTACCCGTTCGATAAGATCTTTATAAGCACTTCTAACTTCTTGAGCGGAATCAATATTTAATCGAACGCCACCTGAATCTGATTTATGACTGATATCTGTTGATAAAATCTTCATGGCAATTGGAAAGCCAATGGTTTCTGCAAAGATTAATGCCTCATTTGCTGATTTTGCAACTGCGATTTGCACACAAGGTATATTAAATGCTCTTAACACAGCAATCGATTCCGGCTCGGTCAATATCTGACGGTCTTCATTTAAAGCGCTTTCAATAATTAAGCGAGCGCCTTCTTTATCAGGGCTTGCATAACTTCTTTTTAATTTGGCCGGGGTTTGTAATAATAAATTTTGATTGCGGTTATAGGCGGCCATATAGAAAAACGCATCAATGGCATTTTCTAATGTTCTAAAGGTTGGAATATTGGATTTAGTAAAGAGTTGACGAGCATTTTCAACTAATCGTCCTCCCATCCAACTGGTTAAAATTGGCTTACGGCTTGATTCGCTGGATTTAATAACCGCCTTGGCAACTTCGTCCGGATCGGTCATAGCCTGTGGTGTTAAAATCACAATAATGCCATCGACTTCCGGAGCCCCTAAACAAATGTCTAATGTTTCTTTATAACGTTCTGGAGGTGCATCTCCAATAACATCGATTGGGTTTCCATGAGACCAGACCGATGGCAGCACCTGATTAAGTTTATCCATTGTTTGCGGCGACAGCTTACTTAGTCCGATACCAACATCACTTGCCCTGTCGGCCGCCATCACACCAGGCCCACCGCCATTAGTAATAATAACTAATCGATCACCTGCACCCCGATAATTTTGCGAAGACAATGCTTTAGCCGCAGAAAATAATTTACTGACAGAATCAACCCGAAGCACACCTGAGCGCGCTAATGCGGCAGAAAAAGTTTCATCACTGCCAACTAGCGCTCCTGTATGTGACATAGAAGCTGCAGCTCCCGCCTCATGGCGACCGACTTTTAGGGCAATAACCGGCTTAATTCTAGCTGCAGTTCGAAGGCTGCTCATAAAGCGTCTGGAATTTTTAATACCTTCAATATAAAGTAGAATACTATGCGTATGTGGATCGGAGGTTAAATAATCCAGATAATCTCCAAAATCCAGATCCGCGGCAATACCCGTCGACACGACCGCAGAAAAGCCAATGTTATTTGCTTCTGCCCAGTCCAGTATAGCAGTACAAATTGCCCCGGACTGAGAAATTAGAGCGATATTACCTTTCCTGGCATTATTATAACCAAAAGTGATATTAATATTTTTTTCCGGTCTTATGATGCCAAGACAATTTGGCCCCATCAATCGGATATTATATCGCCGAACAATTTTCATCATTTCATCTTCAAGCAAACGGCCTTTGGGACCAATTTCCCTAAAACCTGCAGATAGAACCAACATCATTTTAATGCCGTGCTCACCACAAGCTTCAACGATACGAGGTATTGTTTCTGCTGGAGTAACCACAACAGCCAGATCGATTGTCTCGGTAATTTCATCAAGACTTTTGAAAGCCTTATGGCCTTGTACCTGATCATGTTTCGGATTAACAACATAAACTTTGCCAGCATAACCTGACTCAAGTATATTTCGAAAAACGACTTCGCCAACGGCATTTTTTCTTTCACTAGCGCCAAAAACAACTAAATTTTTAGGTGTGAAAAGTTTGGAAAGATAATGAATACTCATATAATTGGTGCTATTCTCAAGTTAATTAAGCTCAGGATTGTCACATAGAAAGCATTTCTTAGCTAATTAAAAACTTTAATATTAAGGATTAATCTCTTGCATACTGCCTATATTACTCACAATGACTGTTTACTACACGATACAGGAGCGGTTCACCCTGAATGCGCCCGCAGACTAACCGCGATTAATGACCGTTTAATTACTTCAACTTTATATGATTTTTTACAACATATCGATGCCCCTGAAGTTACTGATGAACAACTATTACGAGTACATCAGCAGGACTTTATCAACTATGTGTTTAAATCTATTCCTGAGGAAGGTCACCATTACCTCGACCCTGATACCATTGTCAGCCCGGCATCAGGACAGGCAGCCAAACGAGCCGCTGGTGCAGTCGTTAAGGCCGTTGATCTAGTTATGGCCGGGGACATTAAAAATGCTTTTTGTGCGATTCGTCCACCCGGCCACCATGCTGAAAAAGATATGAGCATGGGATTTTGTGTTTTTAATAATATTGCCGTCGGCGCCGCACATGCAATGGCCGTTTATGGGCTTAAGAGAATTGCCATTATCGATTTTGATGTACACCATGGCAATGGCACAGAAGATATTTTTGTTAATGATGAGCGTGTATTAATGTGTTCTGTTTTTCAACACCCTTTTTACCCAAATACTCCGTTGTTAGATAACGATCGAATTATTTCAATGCCATTAGCAGCAACAGCTAAAAGCAAAGAGTTTAGAGACGCAATAAATAATCAATGTTTACCAGCGTTACATGACTTTAAACCTGAAATGATTTTTATATCGGCGGGCTTCGATGCCCATCGTGATGATGATATGTCTGGAGTCAGCCTTGAAGATGCTGATTATCAATGGATAACTGAACAAATACTTGAAATTGCTAAACAATATGCTAATGAACGAATTGTTTCATCGCTGGAAGGCGGCTATGAAATTCATAGCCTGGCTCGTTGTGTCGAGAAACATATTCGCACCTTAATGAATTTACATTATTAGCTCTTTTCCCGAGCAACTGCCCGATAACCTATATCATCACGATAAAAAACTTTATCCCAATGAATTTTTTTGACATTTTCATAGGCCAATGCTTGAGCTTTAGTCACATTCTCAGCTAATGCAACCACACAAAGTACTCTGCCCCCATTAGTCACAATATCACCGCTATCATTATTACTGGTACCGGCATGAAAAACTTTAACGTCATCACTATTAATATCATTTAATCCAGAAATGACATCGCCCTTATTATATGACTCAGGGTAACCGCCGGCAGCTAAAACAATCCCAATGGAAGCACGTGGATCCCAACTAGCCTGAGCCTGATCTAATTTACCTTCAATCGCCAATTCACATAATTGCGGTAAATCCGACTGCAAACGCATCATAATTGGTTGCGTTTCCGGATCACCAAAACGACAATTATATTCAAGTACATTTAAACGCCCATCCGGTGAAATCATAATACCGGCATATAAAAATCCGGTATAAGACAGACCTTCACTAGCCATACCTTCAACAGTTGGAATAATTACCTGCTGCATAATTTGTTCACTGACTTCTTCGGTAACAACCGGCGCCGGTGAATATGCACCCATACCGCCGGTATTTGGACCTTTATCACCATTATCTCGAGCTTTATGATCTTGTGAAGTTGCCAGGGGAAGAATATTTTTCCCATCTGCCATGACAATGAAACTGGCTTCTTCTCCGGTTAAAAATTCCTCAATAACCACTCGATGACCAGCATCACCAAAAGCATTACCCGCTAACATATCTTTAACAGCCTCATTTGCTTCTTGCTCAGTTTGCGCAAGAATAACACCCTTGCCTGCAGCCAGGCCATCTGCTTTAACAACAATAGGAGCACCCTGCTCTTTAATATAAGCTAAGGCAGGTTCAATCTCAGTAAAATTCCCATAAGCCGCGGTTGGAATATTATGACGTTTAAGAAAGTCTTTAGTAAATGCTTTTGAGCCTTCTAATTGAGCAGCACCTTGTGTTGGTCCAAAAATTTTCAAGCCATCTGCCTGAAACTTATCGACAACTCCTAATACCAGAGGTACTTCAGGTCCGACAATGGTTAAATCAATGGATTGCTCTTTGGCAAAATTAGATAAAGCATCTAAATCCTCAACGGCAATATTTACATTTGAAATACCATTTTCTAAAGCAATACCAGCATTACCTGGTGCCACAAAAACTTCATTAACTCGCTCAGACTGCATACATTGCCATGCCAAAGCATGTTCACGGCCACCACTGCCGATTACTAATATTTTCATAAACTTTCCTCACTAATGAAAACCTGATAATACTTGAGCAGGATTATAACTTATACCATCAACTATTAAAAATGAACTCACTTAAGGAGATGTTAATTGAAAACCAATAAGCATCTTAGATTAGACATACTTATTTCCATTTAAATTAGAGATGCAGAGTTTATCCTATCCCCCTAAATAACAACAATATTTTTTTGGTTGAAGATTCTTTACTAATAAAAACATAAGCTTTTAAAATAACTGTGGAAATTATTGTTAGGTTATACATAACCATCACACAATGGTAAAATACCTACAAATTATAATGGTATTGGAGATACAAAAGATGCTGAAGTCACAGCTGAAGTTTCGGAGTATAATTTTCAGTTTGGTTATAGCTGGTACTATTAAATAAAAAAATGTTAGAACTCTTTAATAAAATTACGACATCAGGAATTGAGGAAAAGACTCAAACCAATAATTTTATCGTTGCTACAAACACAGGTGCTTTATTAGCCTGGATCATCACTTTTCCATATCTATTTATTTATTTTTTAATTAAAGAGTACTCTCTATTTTTCTTTACTGTTGGTATTTTATTTCTATACCCCCTTCCCATTCTTATTAATGCTTATAAGTATTACCGCACTGCAAAAATAGTTTTTATGAATATTGGTTACACTCATGTAACCGTTATTTCCATTTATTTTGGCATTGTTAGTGGTTTTGAGCTTTATTTTTATTTATTGCCCGTTTTAGCATTACTCTTATTTTCACCCAAAGAAAGATTTGTATTAATTGCTATGATTTTACTTTTCTGGCTTTATTACTTCATCACTCAGTTTGGTTATGAAATGTTTGAACCTAAAGCTGTATCTCCAATAATAGCCAAATTATTTTACTATTCCACCATACTCTTTGTTTTTATTTATATTACTGGTTTTACTTTATTATTTCGCTTAAATAGTTTGAAGTTACAAAATGAATTAAATCATAAATTAGATGATATTAAAGGTTTATTAACTACGGTAGAAGAAGAAAAAAATAAAAATACCCTATTGCTAAATTCTATTGGTGAAGGTGTGTTTGGTGTAGGTAAAGATGGTTTAGTTAACTTTATTAATCCCGCGGGTCTTGAACTATTGGGTTATCAGGAAAGTGAACTATTACATCAGAAAATCCAGCCAATTATTCACCATACTCATACAGATGGCTCCCAATACCTTATTGAAGACTGTCCTATGAACCATGCAGTTGTTAATGGTAAGGTTTCACATATTGATAATGAACTACTTTGGCGAAAAGATGGTACCTCGTTTCCTTCAGAGTACAGTGCCAGGCCAATTATGAGTGGTGGACAAATCATGGGTGCTGTTATTACCTTTGTTGATATTACAGAAAAGATTGAGGCTAAAGAGAGATTAATTTCTGAAATAGCAGATCGAAAACAATCAGAAACCATAGCTCAACATGCCAAGCAACGTTTGGAAAATATTACCAATAATATTCCTGGTGTTGTTTTTCAGTTTCAGGTCATCGATAACAGGACTTTTGCTAAATTCATTAGTGAAGGAATAAAACTACTACAATATATTGATGTGGAAGATATAACAAAAGACTTTAGTGTTTTCATGGACTCAATCTATGAGCCTGATAGAGAAATTGTCTATGGACATATCTTTAAATCAATGGAAACTTTAAATCCAATTGATTGTGATTATCGTATTAAAACTTCAAATGATGAATTTAGATGGATACACATGGCTGCTACCGCCAGCGTATTATCGAATCAAGAAAATGATGTGATGTTATTTGATATCGATGAAACCAATACAAACATCATACTCAATGGAAATTTAGTTGATGTAACCGATGCAAAAATTGCTCACAATGTCGTTGTTAAGCAACAAAAAGAGCTTGCCTCTATTCATAAACATACAAAAGATTCAATTGAATATGCTTCCTTAATACAGGGTGCAATAGTACCCGATAATAAAGTTTTTTCTAAATATTTTACAGAGTACTTCACACTATGGAAACCTAAAGATATTGTAGGAGGTGACATTTATCTGGTTGAAGAAGTCAGTGAAGATGAAATAATTTTAATGGTTATTGACTGTACAGGACATGGTGTACCCGGTGCTTTTGTTACCATGTTGGTTAAAGCAGTCGAACGCCAGATCATTGCTGAAATTAGTAACAACAAATTTATGCGTTCAAGTCCAGCACGAATTCTGGAGTTTTTTAATATTAATATAAAAAGAATTCTCAATCAGGAAGATGACGAATCAATTAGTAATGCAGGTTTTGATGGTGGCATTTTATACTACAATAAAAAGAAACAATATATGAAATTTGCTGGCGCTGAAACACCATTATTTTATGTTGAAGAAGGCAAGCTTAATATCATAAAAGGAGATAGACATTCGATAGGTTATAAAAAGTCAGATGCCTATTATAAATTTAAAGAACATAAAATTTCAGTACAAGCAGGAATGCAAATTTATCTAACTACTGATGGATATTTAGATCAAAATGGAGGTGATAAAGGATTTCCATTTGGTAAAAAACGTTTTAAAGCCTTAATCGAAGAACATCATAATTTTCCAATGGCTTCTCAAAAAGACATATTTATAAATGCTATCAGTAATTATCAGGGTACAGAAGAACGAAATGATGATATTACCGTTGTTGGACTAAAGTTTGCTGCCACGATCCCTACTTCTTGAGGATTAACTTTTTGATATTGATCTCTACATATCACATTGATTATTCATATAAACCTTTTATTTTTTTATGGGAGTAGAAAATGATTTTGGTTTAACAGCTAAAATCGAACTATCTACAGAGTTCAGTATTCTTTCTGCAGTATTTCCTATAAAAAATCCAGGTATACCTGTTCTGGCAACTGTGCCCATAATAACCAGATCAATATTATTTCTTTTTGCCAATTTTAATGCCACCTCAGCAGCTTCTCCTTTTTTAAGATGTGTTTTAATCCATAATGCATCAAGATCATAATTTCCTAAAAATTCATTGAAAGCCGTTTTATGGCGTGATTTAACATCATGAATCATTCTTTTAACTTATATAATATGTTGTTTAACGGCTTCAACTACACGCGGGTGCAAATCTGATACATCACTTTGTTGCACATGAGTAACAAGGCCTTTAATCATCACTGAATTCCAGAATTTATTGAGGTGATTTGCAATGTCTTTTTTTGCTGCTTCCTCATCAGGATTCGCTGCAAAAAAGTCACCTATTTGATTCGCCATCGTAATTAACTTATTAACATCCATACTTAACCTATTCAACTATTCTATCTGTATGACTATAAGCCACATATTGCTGTTCTCTGACAAATCCTAACAAGGTCAAACCATACTTTTCTGCTATGCGAACTGCCAAACCTGTTGGTGCTGAAATTGCCACTAGTACATTAAAATCAGCCATCACCACCTTCTGTACCATCTCATAACTTGCACGGCTAGAAGTTAAAATAAAACCACCATGCACATCATTCTTTTTGAGTGTACCTAGCAATTTATCTAAAGCATTATGCCGACCGACATCTTCACGCAAATACGCAATATTACCGTCTTCGTCTACCCAAGCACAAGCATGCGTTGCTCCCGTTTCATTCTGCAAATATTGTTTGGTTCTCATTTCTTGATGGGCCTTAAAAACACTTTGTCGGCTTAACGGTTGGCATGTTGATTTCTGAACATTATAGTGATCATCCGGTAACCGAAAAACTTGCTGTAAACTTTCGGCACCACATAATCCACAAGCTGTGCGTCCTGCCATATTACGCCGACGCACTTTTAATTGTGCAAAACGTTCACTCGCTATCTCAATATGCAGCTCAATACCATCAGCTTGCTGTTGCACTTCAATATCATACAGCTCACTTTTATCTTGCAAGATACCTTCAGTTAAAGAAAAACCCAAAGCAAAATCTTCTAAATCTTTTGGTGTCGCTAACATAACCGCGTGCGAGACACCGTTATACACCAGCGCAATTGGCACCTCTTCAGCCAACTGATCTGAAGCTTCTGACAGCTCACCTTCTCGCCAACGTTGCACTATAAACGTTTGTGATGATCTTGTCGTTTGTTTCAACATTTCGTTAAATCATCGACTTAATTAGACTTGTTAACGATTAGTTAATTAACAACAGCAGGCTTGGTCGGCAAAATCCCTGTCAAACCAATTTGAGACTCACTAAAGTCTTTGTATTTTTTTTGCCATTCTGACAGTTGCGTCACTTTGTTAACTTGAACCGCAGTGACTTTATATTCAGGACAATTAGTTGCCCAGTCAGAATTCTCTGTTGTAATCACATTTGCACCAGATTCAGGGTGATGGAATGTAGTATAGACCACTCCTGGTTGTACGCGTTCAGTGATAGTTGCACGCAAGACAGTTTTGCCTGAACGGCTTGAAATTTCAACCTTATCACCATCTTGTATAGCACGCTCTTCTGCATCGTGCGGATGTATTTCAATTCTATCTTCGTCATGCCATACTTTATTATACGTACGGCGTGATTGCGCACCCACATTGTATTGAGACAGAATCCGACCTGTAGTTAGAATAAGTGGATACTTAGCATTTACTTTTTCTTTCGTTGGTACATATTGGGTAATAAAAAACTTACCTTTACCACGCACAAATTTATTAATATGCATCGTTGGTGTACCCGTTGGTGCTTCATCATTACAAGGCCATTGAATACTGCCTAATTCATTTAATTTTCTAAAATTTACACCTTTAAAGGTTGGTGTTAGTGCCGCAATTTCATCCATAATATCACTGGCATGGCTATATTGCATTGGATAACCCAAAGCATCAGAAAGTTTTGTGGTAATTTCCCAGTCTTCCATACCATTTTTTGGCGTCATCACTCGGCGTACTGGCGAAATGCGGCGCTCTGCATTGGTAAACGTACCGTTTTTCTCTAAAAATGATGCGCCAGGCAAGAATACATGGGCAAACATTGCAGTTTCATTAAGGAACAAGTCCTGCACGATCACACATTCCATATTTTCTAATGCTTGCGTCACATGTTTGGTATTGGGATCTGACTGTGCAATATCTTCACCGACACAATAGAGTGCTTTAAAACCACCTTCAGCAGCGAGATCCAACATATTAGGAATACGCAAACCTGGATCTTGGCTTAACTTAACACCCCAAGCACTTTCAAACTCAGCATGGGCTTCATTATCTTGAACATGGCGATAACCTGGAAATTCATGAGGCATAGAGCCCATATCACATGAGCCCTGAACATTATTCTGTCCACGCATTGGATTGACACCAACGCCTTCGCGACCAATGTTACCAGTTGCCATTGCTAAGTTAGCAATACCCATCACCGTGGTTGAGCCTTGGCTATGCTCTGTCACACCCAAACCATAGTAAATCGCAGCATTGCCGCCCGTTGCAAACAAACGAGATGCCTCGCGTACTTTGTTGGCATCAATACCCAACGCTTCAGCGAGTGCTTCTGGTGAGTTATCAGGCTTCGCTGCAAACTCACGCCATGCTTCAAAAGAGTCCCAGTCACAACGTTCTTTAACGAAGTCTTCTTGCACCAAACCTTCTGTCACAATCACATGCGACATGGCGGAAATCAAAGCAACATTTGACCCTGGACGTAAGTTCAGATGATAGTCCGCACGAATATGAGGTGAATTTTCTACTAAATCAATTTGCCTTGGATCTGCAACAATCAACTTCGCACCTTCTCGTAGACGACGCTTCATTTGTGAACCAAAAACCGGATGTGCATCCGTTGGATTTGAACCCATAATAAAAATCACATCTGACTGCATCACCGAATCAAATGTTTGAGTACCAGCAGACTCACCAAGCGTCTGCTTTAAACCATATCCGGTAGGGCTATGGCAAACGCGCGCACAGGTATCAACATTGTTTGTGCCTAATACAGCTCTCACAAGTTTTTGCGTGACATAGACTTCTTCATTGGTGCAGCGAGATGAGGTAATACCTCCGGCCGAGCCTTTACCATATTTAGCTTGAATACGTTTAATTTCAGAAGCTGCATATTGAATCGCTTCTTCCCAACCGACTTTTTGCCATTCATCATGAATACTTTTACGAATCATTGGTGTTGTTATTCGATCTTGGTGGGTTGCATAACCCCAAGCAAAACGACCTTTTACACAGGAATGTCCATGATTGGCACCACCATCTTTATTTGGCGTCATGCGGATCACTTCTTCTCCCTTCATTTCAGCATTAAAACTACAACCAACGCCACAATAGGCACAAGTTGTTGTAACTTTATGCTCTGGTATACCTGCATCAATCACGGTTTTATCCATCAATGTCGCCGTTGGACAAGCTTGTACACATGCTCCGCAAGACACACATTCAGAATCAAAAAAGTTCTTATGGCCTGTAGACACTTTACTATCAAAGCCACGTCCATCAATCGTTAACGCAAATGAACCTTGCGTTTCTTCACAAGCACGGACACAACGGGAACAAACAATACATTTAGAAGGGTCAAAAGTAAAATATGGGTTTGATTCATCTTTTTCTGCTTGTAGGTGATTCTTACCTTGATAACCATAACGAACATCACGCAAGCCAACTGCACCAGCCATATTTTGCAACTCACAATCGCCATTGGCTGAACAGGTGAGACAATCTAATGGATGATCGGATATATAAAGTTCCATCACACCTCTACGGATGTCGGCTAAGGCATTTGTTTGTGTTTTCACGACTTGGCCTTGAGCCACAGGTGTTGTGCAAGAAGCCTGCATTCCTCGTGCGCCCTCAATTTCGACCAAACATAAACGACAAGAACCAAATGCTTCTAGTGAATCGGTTGCACACAGCTTAGGCACAGTCACACCAGCTACTTGTGCTGCATGCATAATTGATGTACCTTCAGGCACCACAATATCAGCGCCATCAATATTGAGTGTTATCATGGTATCGCTCGCTTGCTTTGGCGTGCCATAATCTTTTTCTGTGTCGTATTTAATATCATCCATGATTAGTCCTTGCTACTATTTTTCTTGGTAACTAAGTTGTGGTCACTTCATTTGTGTTGGGATTCAAAATCTTTAGGAAAATGGTTAAGTGCGCTCAATACTGGATAAGGTGTCATCCCGCCCATTGCACATAAGGAGCCACTCATCATCGTGTCAGATAAATCACGTACTAGTTGCAAATTCTTTTCATAATCCTGACCTGAAGTCATTTTATGAAGCACTTCTAAGCCACGCACAGCGCCAATACGACAAGGCGTACATTTGCCACAGCTTTCAATCGCACAAAACTCAAAGGCATAACACGCCATTTTAGCCATATCAACAGTATCATCAAAAGCAACAATACCGCCATGACCTAAGACTGCTTCTATTTTAGCAAACGCCTCATAATCGAGTGGCGTATCAAATTGACTCTCTGGCAAATAAGCACCTAATGGTCCGCCAACTTGCACAGCTTTAATTGGGCGACCTGTCGCAGAACCACCACCATAGTCATAAAGCAGCTCTCGCAATGTAGCACCAAAAGCCAGTTCAACCAAACCACCTTGCTTAATATTACCTGCCAATTGAATTGGTAATGTACCGCGGGAACGCCCCATACCATAATCAGCATAATACTGTGCCCCTTTATCTAAAATAATCGGCACAGTCGCTAAACTAATAACATTATTAACCACGGTTGGTTTAGCAAATAAACCTTCAACCGCTGGTAGCGGAGGTTTAAAGCGCACCAAACCGCGTTTACCTTCTAAACTTTCTAATAACGCGGTTTCTTCACCACAAATATAAGCGCCCGCTGCGCGACGTACTTCTATATAAAAGGATTTGCCCGAGCCTTTAATGTCATCACCTAAGTAGCCAGCATTATAAGCCTTGCTAATTGTTTCATTCAATATCGCTAGTGAGTGTGGGTACTCACTTCTTAAATAAATATAACCTTGTGTCGCGCCAACTGCCAATCCAGCAATAGTCATACCTTCAATTAAAACAAACGGATCATTTTCCATTATCATACGGTCTGAGAAAGTACCTGAATCACCTTCATCAGCATTACAGACAATATATTTTTGATTTGCAGATGCACCTAATACAGTATTCCACTTAATTCCTGTTGGAAATGCTGCGCCACCACGACCTCGCAAGCCAGAATCAGTGACTGCTTTGACAATATCTTCGCTAGACATCGTCAGTGCATTTTTTAAACCTTTATATCCATCAAGTTCAATATAATCATCTAAAGAAACAGGGTCGGAAATACCGGCTCGCGCGAAAGTTAATCGATGCTGCTTTTTCAGCCATTTTAATTCTTTGACAAGACCTAGATAAAGCGAGTGTTCTTTTGCAGTATTTGACAAAGCATCTGTAAAGTTCGCATCAAATAAGCTGCTGACATCTTTAGGTTTTACTGGTGCAAAAGCAACACGCCCTTGTTCAGTTTCGACTTCAACGAATGGTTCTAACCAAAACAATCCCCGAGAACCATTGCGTATTAGCACAATCTCAACACCACGCTTATCTGCTTCTGCTTGTATGGCTTTTGCTGTTCGATTAGCACCCAATGACAGTGCTGTGGAATCGCGAGGTACAAAGACTTTAATCATGGATCACCTCGTTAACGATGTCATCAATCTGCTTCATATCAACACGGCCATAAATCTCTTCATTCATCATCACGGATGGAGAGCAGGCACAGTTCCCTAAGCAGTAAACTGGTAACAAGGTGATTTTACCATCGGCCGTTGTATTATGATAATCAACACTCAATTTTGCTTTAATATAAGCCTCAAGTTTTTCAGATCCCATGGCTTGACAAGATTCGGCACGGCATACCTGCAAGACATGCTTGCCAACAGGGTGTGTTCTAAAATGATGATAAAAACTGATAAAACCATGAACTTCGGCAATAGACAAAGCCATCGCTTTTGATACTTGCGGGTAAATTTCTTCAGGAATATACCCGATATCATCTTGAATAGCATGCATTAAAGGGAGTAGTGCGCCAGGCAAACCTTTATGTGCATCAATATGCGCTTCTATTTTGATCAAGTCAGCGGCAGCAAGTGTATCAGACAATACGATTCCTCAAAATTATTGACAAATTGTAACTCACTCCATCATTCTATACCTAAACCGCCGCTTGATAAAGCCTAAAAAGAATTTGGAATATAGCTTATATTGCCAATAGCCATGGTAAGATTGTACTAAGAGCCTGATGAAATTTTTTGAAAAATATAAGATTTTAGAATTTTCATATCGCCATCGAGTATAAACACAGTTATTTTATCTAGAGTTATACAAGAATGCTTCTACCCAACAGAACGATAGAAATTGTGCAGACATTATCATAACGTATTGCCATTTCAGCAAATATTTTCATATAATTTTTCAGTTTTCAAAAATACTGTCAACTTTCAACTGTCAACTATTTTTTTAATGCCTAAAATGCCTCATTCCGGTAAACATCATAGCAATACCATGTTCATCAGCTGCAGCAATAACTTCATCATCTCTCATTGAACCACCCGGCTGAATTACTGCTTTAATACCGGCTTCTGCTGCTGCATCTAAACCATCTCTAAATGGGAAAAAAGCATCCGATGCCATGACTGAACCTTCAACGACTAAACCCTCATCAGCTGCTTTAATACCTGCAATTTTAGCTGAATAGACACGACTCATTTGACCCGCCCCAATGCCAATCGTTTGCTGATTTTTAGCATAAACAATCGCATTGGATTTCACAAACTTAGCAACTTTCCAGCAAAATAATAAATCATCAATTTGTTCTGCTGTGGGAACAGTTTCTGTCACTAATTTTAAATCTTCTTTCGAAATTAAGCCTAAATCCCTTTCCTGAACCAGTAAACCACCATTAACACGTTTATAATCCAATGTTTGCACATGTGGGCCCCACTGACCGCAAGCAAGAACTCGAACATTTTTCTTTTCGGCCAATATAGGTAAGGCTGCATCATCAATAGAAGGTGCAATAATGACTTCAACAAATTGTCGTTTAATTATTTCAGCTGCTACATCAGCATGTAATGGCTCATTAAAAGCAATTATGCCTCCAAAAGCCGAAGTAGGATCAGTCTCAAAAGCCTTGTCATAAGCCTTCATTTGGGTATCTGCAACAGCAACACCACAAGGATTCGCATGTTTAACAATAACGCAGGCAGGTGCTGTGGTAAATTGTTTAACACACTCTAAAGCCGCATCAGTATCGGCAATATTATTGTATGAAAGTTCTTTTCCCTGAACTTGTTTTGCTGTTGAAATACCTAATTCTGCAGGATTAGCTTCAACATAAAATGCTGCTTTTTGATGTGGATTTTCTCCATATCGCATTGATTGGGCATGATGAAATTGTAAGTTACAGGTTTGAGAAAAAGTATTATGCTTTAATTCCTCTTGAGCTGAATCAATACTTTCCAGCTTAATTCCTCCCAAATAATTGGCAATTTGACCATCATAATTTGCAGTGTGCTCATAGGCTTTTACTGCTAATTTAAATCGGGAAGCATGTGTCATTGAGCCATCATTACTTTCTAATTCTGAAATAATATCTGAATAATCGCTTGGATTAACAACAATACTAACACTGTCATGATTTTTAGCCGCAGAACGAACCATCGCAGGACCACCAATATCAATATTTTCAATGGCAGTGGCTAAATCACAATCTGGCTTTGCAATTGTTTCTGCAAACGGGTACAAATTAACAACAACCATATCAATAGCAGTAATGCCATGCTCCTGCATAACATCATCATCGATCCCTCTTCTACCCAAAATACCTCCATGAATAGTTGGATGAAGTGTTTTTACCCGTCCAGCCATCATTTCAGGAAAACCGGTATGTTCAGATACTTCAATAACCGCAATGCCATTATCCGCCAGCATTTTTGCTGTACCACCGGTTGACAAAATTTTTACTGATAAAGCATCCAGAGCTTTTGCCAGCTCAATAATACCGGTTTTATCTGAAACACTAATCAGGGCTGTTTTAATTTTAACTTTATCCATATTGTTTTTTCCTAGAACTTACGATTGAATAAAAAATGAATTGGAAACGATGGAATCGTTGCTGTTTTATCGAATTAGTCTAATTGATACTGCTTAAGTTTTTTTCTTAAAGTGGAACGACTAAGGCCTAATATTTGGCTCGATAGTGTTTGATTTTGACTTGTATGTGCCATGACCGTTTCCAGTAGTGGCTTTTCAACTTCAGCAAGAACTAATTGATATAAATCACCTGGATAATGATTATCTAGATCTGCAAAATAGTTTGTTAATACATCATGAATACATTCATTAATGCGTTCATGATCCTGTGATAAAAATTCGTGCTGCTGATTGTTTTGAGATACTGATTTTGTCATATTTTAAAGAAATGTGTTACCAGGATTGCAGTAGTTTAAATTGTTTATTCGCATCAGATATTTGGCAAATTGTTTTCCAATATGCCTGACTATTTTCTTGCTCTATTTGCGCATGTAAAAAAAGGTAATTCTTAATATGTTTTCTTGCCACTCTGGCTCCATGCACAGAACCATATAATTGATAAATACCTTCAAGCAGATTAAGCAACCAGTTCTTTATTATTTTTTGTGTTGGAGAAGACATTTTATTTCCTGTCTTCAGAAAATGATTAATTTCCTGAAAAACCCAGGGTTTTTCTAAGGCATGTCTACCAATCATTAAGGCGTCTGCTTGTGTATATTGTAATACATATTTAGCTTTATCCATACTATTGATATCACCATTTGCAATAATTGGAATAGTTACTATCTCTTTTACGCGTTTTATTGAATCATATTCTGCCTGACCTGTATAGCCACACGTTCTGGTTCTTCCATGAATAGCTAATGCCTGAATCCCGGAACTTTCAGCAATTTTCGCTATATTAATGGCGTTCTTATTATCTTTATCCCAACCGGTTCTAATCTTTAACGTGACTGGAATATCAACCGATGCAACCACTGAGTCTAAAATACGTTTGACCAGTTCTTCATCTTTTAATAAAGCAGATCCTGCCTGAACATTGCAGACTTTTTTTGCTGGACAGCCCATATTGATATCAATAATCTGAGCACCGTGGTTTACATTAAATTGGGCAGCTTTAGCCATCGCTACAGGATCAGTACCTGCGATTTGCACACTAATCGGTTCTTGCTCTCCTTCATGCTGTAAGCGTGCTTGTGTTTTTTTTGTATTAAATAGTGATGACTGACTGGTAACCATTTCAGAAACAGCCATAGCTGCACCTAAAGAGCGGCATAAACGCCTGAAAGGTAAATCAGTTACACCCGCCATTGGTGCTAAAAGCACCTGTCCTTCAAGTTGATAACAACCAATTTTCATAACCGTTTAGTGCCTGAAAGTCTTATCCAATCACCATCGGTAACAACTGGATCAAAATCAATTATATGATTATAGGCACTGACTACCTTTTCAGCCTGATTTTGCAAAATACCAGATAAAACAATTTGCCCATTAGGTTTTAACAATGAAGTAATCAAATCAACCATTTCAATTAAAGGTCCTGCGAGAATGTTTGCTACAACCAAATCATAACTTTGCAAATACTCTTGCTGATTAAAATCTTTTGATATAAAGCATGACAGAGACTCATGAGAAACATTATTTTTTTCTGAATTGGCCAGTGTTGCCTGAATTGCCTGAGGGTCAATATCGACTGCACAAACTTTTGCTGCGCCTAACTTACTGGCTGCAATTGCTAAAATACCGGAACCACAGCCAAAGTCTAAAACATCTTTATTAACAAAGTTTTGTTGATGCTGATCCAGCCAACGCAAACATAATGCTGTCGTTTCATGGGTTCCTGTACCAAAAGCTAAACCTGGATCTAATAGGATATTAATGGCATTCTCATTGGGTGGCATTTTCCAGCTTGGACAAATCCATAGTTTTTCGCCAAATTGAATAGGATGAAAGTTATCCATCCATTCTCTCACCCAGTCCTTATCTTCTAAAATCTCAATCTTATAGTCAAAAGATTGCTCCATATGATTTCTTAAGGTGGTAATAATTTTTGATAAATTTTGATCGGCAGGGAATAATCCTGAAATAATAATTTCAGGCCATAACGGTTCAGTGTTTAACGGTGGTTCAAAAATTGGGCTGTCGCCGGCATCACGGATAGTTACCGAGCCAGCACCGTATTCAGTTAATAATGAAGATAATTTATCGCTGTGCCTGGCATTACATTGAAAAATAAATTGCTGCCAGGACATAGAAGTTAAAAGTTAAAAGTTAAAAGTTAAAAGTTAAAAGTTAAAAGAATTATGGTTTATTGTAAGCCTAGTTTCTTTTCTAGATAATGAATATTGGTTCCGCCGATTGCAAAATTCGTATCCTCAAGAATTTCCAAATGCAAAGGAATATTAGTCTGAATCCCTTCAATAACCATCTCATTTAAAGCCGTTTTCATTCTCGCAATCGCTATTTCACGAGTAGCGCCATAAGTAATAACTTTACCGATCATAGAATCATAATAAGGAGGAACCGTATAACCATTATAGATATGAGAATCTACACGAACCCCCGGACCACCCGGTGGATGATAATAAGTAATCTTACCAGGCGAAGGCATGAATGTTTTAGCGTTTTCAGCATTAATACGGCATTCAATAGAATGTCCATTTACATGAATATCGGATTGTTTAAAACTTAATGGTAAACCAGCTGCAATACGAATTTGTTCTCTAACCAGATCAACACCGGTAATATATTCAGTCACTGGATGTTCAACCTGTAAACGAGTATTCATTTCAATGAAATAAAATTCATCATTTTCAAATAAAAATTCAAAAGTCCCTGCACCACGATAACCAAAGGTAACACAGGCATCAGCACAACGCTGGCCAATTTCTGCTCTAATTTCATTGGATATTCCTGGCCCAGGAGCTTCTTCCACAACTTTTTGATGACGTCTTTGCATAGAACAATCACGTTCGGCCAAATGAACCGCATTACCATGTTCATCGGCGATTACCTGAATTTCAATATGACGTGGGTTTTCCAGGTATTTTTCCATATAGACGGTATCATTATTAAAAGCCGCCCCTGCTTCTGCCTTAGTAAGTGATATCGCATTTAATAGATTGGATTCTGAGCGTACAACCCTCATACCGCGGCCACCACCACCACCGGAGGCTTTAATAATAACAGGATAACCTATTTCCCTACCTAGTTTTAAATTGCGCTCAGCATCATCAGTCAATGGTCCATTAGAGCCAGGTACTGTTGGCACATTGGAAGCGATCATCGATTCAATCGCAGCTACTTTATCGCCCATAATACGAATTGACTCAGGCCTTGGCCCAATAAAAACAAAACCGCTCTTTTCAACACGTTCAGCAAAGTCAGCATTTTCAGATAAAAAACCATAGCCGGGATGTATCGCCTGAGAGTCTGTTAATTCCGCTGCACTGATAATGGCAGGTATATTTAGATAACTTTCAAGGGAAGAATTGGGGCCAATACAAACGGTTTCATCTGCCAGTAATACATGTTTTAAATCTTTATCTGCTTCAGAATGGACCGCTACAGTTTTAATACCCATTTCTTTACAAGCTCGTAAAATTCTTAGGGCAATTTCACCACGATTTGCAATTACAATTTTTTCAAACATAGATGACTCTTTTATAGATGACTTTTTTAATGTTGCTATTAATAAATTAACAATTGAACATAACTAAAATCTAATTGAGATTTTTATTCAATTGTCATCAAGGTTTGACCATACTCAACAGGGTTACCATTTTCAATATCAATCGATTTAACAACACCACTCACTTCTGCTTCAATCTGATTCAGCAGTTTCATTGCTTCAATTATACATAGGACATCACCTTTATTAATCGTTTGTCCTACCTCAACAAATGGTTTAGCTGTTGGAGACGAAGCGCGATAGAAAGTTCCAACCATTGGTGATTTAACTGCATTTGCTGGGCTTGCCTCAGCAGCAACTTCACTAGCAGGTGCAGGCGCTGCTGCTTGTACAGGAATTGCAGGGGGTTGTGGTGCTCCGGCTGGATACTGATAAACACTTGGAGCCTGCATAATGGGCATCTCAGCAGATGTAAAATTTCTTGAAATACGAACAGACTCTTCACCTTCTTGAATTTCAATTTCAGCGATTCCAGAGTCTTCGACCAATTCAATCAGTTTTTTAATTTTTCTAATGTCCATTTAATTATGAGTCCTATAATATAAAATAACTAAAAACCTAAATATAAAATAACTAAAAACCTACTTTAGTTTAAATTTTAGTTTATTAATGATGTACTGCAGAGCTAATTCGTAGCCTTCTGCGCCTAGTCCGGATATTACCCCCTGGGCAATATCTGAGAAGTAAGACTGCTTTCGAAACTCTTCTCGAGCATGAATATTTGATAAATGCACCTCAACAAAAGGAATATTAACACCAGATAAAGCATCACGAATGGCAATGCTGGTATGAGTAAATGCAGCAGGATTGATAATGATATAATCAATCTGTTCAAAAGATTGGTGAATTTTTTCAATAATCTCTTGTTCTGAATTACTTTGAAAACATGCTAATTGATGACCCGATTGTTCTGCCATATCAATTAATTTCTGATCAATCGCTAGCAACGCGGTCTGTCCATAATGACCTGGCTCACGAATACCCAATAAATTTAAATTTGGTCCATTTAGAACGAGTAAATTAGCCATGAAGTTTTTAGCAAAGTATCTGGAAAAGTTGTTGAGACAATATGCGCTATTTTGCATGACTTGTTGAATTTTGTCCAGAAATTACATTAATTTTGTGGATTTTACAGGAAAAGTTATTAATGGCTTTTTAAGTTGTAAAAATTTAGTTCTTAGTCGTTAGCATCGCACACAAACATATTTGGAAAAACTATTTAGTCAGTA